>JAKQKF010000012.1 GCA_029560815.1 bacterium | reverse complement strand
AATTTCAAGTGATTTTTCCTGAAATGAAGCTGATTTCGGCCGTGCACCTGTACAATATGGAGTTTGCATTTGTATTTTCAGGGTGAAATCCCTATATTTCAGCACCCCGGCAGGAGGCAGCTGCCCGGCCACTGACATCCGATCGTGATCCAGCCAAAAGGGATTCCACCCATGGCAGCGCCCATCAGCTTCCCGACTTTTAACCGCATCCGTTCCATCGACGTGACGCGGGGGCTTATCGTTCTGGTCATGCTCTTCGTCAACGATCTGGCTGGCGTGACCGGCGCCCCGGGCTGGATGAAGCACATCTCCCCCTCCACTGCCGATGGCTATACCTTCGTCGATCTGGTCTTTCCCGCCTTTCTCTTCATCGTCGGACTCTCGCTGCCCATCGCACTTGAAAAACGGCTCGGCCGCGGCGAATCGAAAGGCCGCATCGCCGGCCATGTCCTGATCCGGACCCTCAGTCTGCTCCTGATGGGTGTGCTGATGGTGAACACAGAGAGCATCGCCGGCAAGGGGCACATCGATCCGCGCTTGTGGCAGCTTCTTTTTTACGGCAGCGCCATCATGATCTGGCTCGCTTCGGGTGCTGAACGGAAACGCATCGTCTGGGCGCGCAGGATTATCGGCATCGTCATCCTGGCCGCCCTGGCCATCGCCTACCGCGGCGAAGGGGGCGCCGGGCTGCGGCCGCATTGGTGGGGCATCCTCGGTCTGATCGGCTGGTCTTATCTGGTGACAGCCATGCTCTATCTGGTGATCCGGCGCAGAACGGCCGCATTCGCCGCAGCGATCATCCTGCTCTATCTGCTCTATTTCGCCGACCGCACCGGCCTGCTCGCCTTTCTCGCTCCCTTCAATACCTGGATCGGCATCAGCTCGGTGCTCGGTTCCCAGCCGGCCATCACCGCCTCGGGCGCCCTGCTGAGCATCATGCTCTTCAGCGTGGACAAACCCCATGCGGCGCGCCTCCGCATCATCCTTCTCTTCGCTCTTGTGCTGGGCACAATCGCCGTGTTACTGCACTCGCTCAGTGATCTCAGCCCCCTCTTCATCTATAACAAAAACGCGGCCACGCCGCCCTGGTGTCTGATCAGCTCGGCCTGGACCGCCCTGCTTTTCGCGCTGATCTACTGGCTAATCGACCGCCTCGGGCTCACCACCGGCACCCGCATGCTCGCCACCGCCGGCCAGAACGCCCTCTTCGCCTTCATCCTGGGGCCCATCTTCTATTTACTCATCGGCATGCTTCCACTGATGGCAGACGGCCGCAACCTTTATGCCGCCCTGGGCGCCGGCTTCGCCACCGGTCTCTGGCGCTCGCTCCTTGTCGCTTTCGCTGGCACCTGGCTCACCGCATGGATGCAGCGCTCCGGACGTTATCTGAGGATTTGACATGAAAAAGAGATCCGGCATTGCCCTTTTGCTCGCCCTCCTTCTTGCCACCGCACTGGAGGCCGCCCCCGGCAAAAAGACCGAACCCTGGTGCGCCCTCCATCTGCTCGGCTTCACCTCGGACTCGAGCCTGATTCAGCTCGAAAACCAGCTGCCGGCCCTCGCCGCAGCCGGTGTCAACATGCTCATCCTCGAAGTGGATTACAATTTCGATTACAAATCCCACCCCGAGCTGTGCGGCACCAGCCGGCCCATCACCCGCGCAGGAGCGAAGTGGCTGACCAAGGCCTGCCGCCGCCACAACATCGAACTGGTGCCCCAGTTCCAGTGCTTCGGCCATCAATCCTGGGCCGGTACCACCTACGCCCTGCTCACCCGCTATCCCGAATTCGATCTCACTCCGGGCGCCTATCCGGGCAACAAGGGGATCTACTGCCGGGAGTGGGATCCCCTCAATCCCAAGGTCCATGCGATGATCTTCGATCTGCTCGACGAGCTGATCAAGGCCTTCGACGCCGACCGGATGCATGTAGGCATGGACGAGGTCTTTCTCATCGGGGACAGCCTCTCGCCCTCCACTTTTGGCAAGAATCCCGCTTCTGTCTTCGCCGGGGCGGTGAACGACCTCTATGGACACATTGTTAAAAAACGGAAAAAAGAGATGATGATGTGGGGGGACCGTCTCATCGACGGGGAGAAGTATAATCTGGGCGAATGGGAGGCTTCGAAAAACGGCACCGCCGCAGCAATCGACAGCATCCCGAAGGACATCATCATCTGCGACTGGCATTACGAGCTGCGGGAGGAGTACCCCTCCCTGCCCCTCTTTCTGGACAAAGGCTTTCGTGTGCTGCCGACCAGCTGGAAAAAGATTGAGGCCGTACGCGGCTTTATTGATTACAGCCAGGCCCTCAATCATCCCGATATGTTGGGCCACCTCTTCACAATCTGGAGTTCGAAACAGGACAGTCTGGCCCACTATCCCCCGCTCGCACGGTATGGAAAACTTGTGCGCTCAGGTGCACTGCCCGCAGTCCAGATCCCAGGGGCGGTCAGCGCTCCTGCGCTGCAATGATCACCTGCAGCAGTCGGTCGCCCAGGCCGACCTGATAGCCCTGATTCATCCACAGGATCTCGCCGGCGGGATTCACATAGACCAGGACCGGGAAAACCGACAGCTCCCCGCCGAGGGTTTGACCCAGCCGCCGCCGCACCTCTTCATGCACATCCTGCACCACCATCAGCTGCCCGGGCAGCGAATAGGCCGCGAGTCGGCTTTCGCCGCCGGCCACCACCACAGCGGCCATCCTTCCTCCCCACTCCTCATAGAGCGGTTTGAGCTCCTGCCACTCGCGCAGCACATGCTGTGAAGGCTCGCGTCCGGGATCGAGCCAGGCGAGGATGAGCCCTTCAGGCCGGGCGAGCTCTTTCAGGGTGTGCCGCCGCCCGTTTCCGTCCGTCAGCAGTGCCCCTTCAGGCAGCCGGGCGAGGGCTTTGAGCGCACCACCGCTGTGACGCCAGACCAGATCAACCATGCGCGTCTGCCCCGGCTCAAGCGTAAAAAAGTGGAGACGGCTGAGGACCGCGCCGCTCTGCAGACGATAGCCGGTGACGAGAAGATAATTGCCGGCGGGAAGCTCGAGCATCCCCCTGCCCGCGCTGAAATCAATCCCCTCCAGTTCCAGGGTTTTATACTCTCCATCCTCCAGACGGGCCAGGGTGAAATGACGCCAGTACTCCGGCCGGGCGATGGTTTTATCCCGATTTGAAAACGCCAGGCTGCAAACAGCCGCTCCGGTGCCTCCGGCATCCGCATCCATCAACTGCCACGATTGGCTGGTGACATCCCAATACTCCGGCCGCTCGAAGGCGGGATCCAGGCGGGCGGGGATATTCAGGCTGCGGCAGAGAGCGACCAGAAAGATGTCGCGCGAGAGCGGATCCGCCGCCCGCAGCTCCCAGACGCCCCGGGGGGTCAGCGGCACCCCGTAATAGTTGGCGTTCTCCTCCAGGCGGATGTTTTTCTCGACCCAATTGGCCAGCATCCCGGGGCTCGCAAACACCGATCGGCCCATTTCCCGGCTCATGCCCTCCTGCAGCAGCTGTCGCCAGGGGGCCAGGGCTTCATTCCGGATGCGGGGATTGAGCAGATATCTTTCAAAGAGGCCGCGGGGCAGCGTCGAATCGGGCCGGACGGCCTCCAGGTGATCGAGCAGGATCTCTGCGGGCACATCGCGCAGATCCTTCTCCGCGATTACTATCAGGAGGGGTAGCACAAGATGACGCCTGACAGCAGCCCCTGCGCGGATGAAGCGGGCGATCTCAGCATGGTTGCCGCGGCTCCTGCGCACAGCCTGCCAAACCGGTTCGGGCTCCAGCCCGCACTCCGCGGCGAGCCTCGCGCTGGCGAGCGAATCCATAAAGGTCGCCTCATAGGCCTTCCGCAGGCTGTCTTCAAAGGCGAGGCGGCGGGCATGGGCTGCGCGCGCCGCCTCTGTGATGGTATCCGGCAGCGGCGGACGGGCCAGGGGCGGGGCGAAATCGAGTTCGAGGATCGCCTCAGGCGGGGCACCTGGCTGCAGGGTGACCACCACCGTATCGGCTCCCGCCGCGCGCGCAAAGCCGGTCAGCGAATCCCGCTGCGCCCAGATGAGGAGATCGCCGCGCCCGGTGCGCAGGCTGCAAAACCCCGTCGCGTCACTGGTGCGCCGCGCCAGAGGATAGAACTCGGCATAGTTGTAGATCCTGAAAGAGACCTCCGCACCGGCGACCGGCACTCCCGCCGCGGAGACAATGCGGACGTGGAGCGGAGTGACCTCGGCGTAGCGGCCGAGTACATTGATCTCGCGGTGACGGGGCGAGGAGGCGAGCACCTCCTCTTCTCCTGCATAGGGTCCCATCACCCGGGTGTGGACAAGCATGGCGCGGCGCGCCGGCTCCTTGAACCAGCCCATATTGAGGTCCGGCTCAGGCTCGCAGGCGCCGAGAAAATACCACTCCCCGTCGGCCCAGAGTTCCACCCAGGCATGATTGTCGTCGCTGTGGGCCCAGCGCGGAGTATAAACCTGGCGCGCCGGAATGCCGATCGCGCGCAGGGCGGCGACCGTGAAAACCGACTCTTCGCCGCAGCGGCCGATGGCGCTGCGCATCGTCGCCAGGGGAGCGGAGGTGCGCATGTCCGCTCCACGGTAGGTGACGTGCTCGTGGCACCAGTGGTTGACCTCGAGGGCGGCCTGGCGCATGGTCAGGCCCTGCACCCGCTCCCTGAGCAGACCGTACAGGACGACGCGGGCGGAATCGAGGTTTTCGTTATTTACGCGCAGGGGGAGAACAAAGTGGAGGAAGAGATCGTCGGGGATGCTGCGGCCCCATGCCATATCGGCGCGTGCCTGCAGGGTGGCGCGCACCTGGCGGAGGTAGAATTCTCCGTCATAGTCGGCGAGGTCGCTGAGCGGCATCCAGGCGTAGAGCCACTCGAGGGCTTCGCGCTCGGCCGGGGCGAGTTTTTGCCGGAAAACACTCAAGAGCTCCTGCTGCCGGTGCCGGGCCAGCTCCTTCTGAAGTGGAAGCTGCGCGCGCACCGCGCGCTGGAGATCGCCTGCCGGAATGAGCTGTTCACCGGAGGGAGCGCAGGCCGCCCCCAGGATGATCGTCAGGTAGAGGAACAGCTTGCGCATGGGGGACTCCCGGTTGAGATGAAAAAGCGGCGCAGGCCGGAGCGGCCGGGAGCGGCGGCATCCGGCGTAAAGCTGCCGCGCTAGACGAGCTTTATCGTTTTGATCTCGAAGGGGCCGAATTCGAGCGTGACCGCGCCGTCCCGGTGGGTAATTTCCCCGATCTCACGTTCGAGCAGATCGGTTTCATAGACCCGTCTGCCGGTATCGGCAAGCAGCAGCCGGGCCGTGGTGCGGCGTCCGCGCGGCTCGTAGAGGCGCAGGATAAGGGCATCATCCTCCTCCGCCTTTTTGAGGACCGAGAGGGTCACCGCCTCATTCTCCAGCCGGCAGGGAAAGGCCACTGTGCCGCTGCGGCCTTCGAAAAGGGCGAGCGGCTGGTTGAGCTGAGCCGCCTCGGCATGGACCGCCGATTCCTCCAGGGCGCCCGCGTGGGGCAGCAGACTGTAGATCACGTCGTGCTCGCCGCGATCGGCATCGGGATCAGGAGAGGTGGGCGCGCGCAGCAGGTTGAGATCGATGGTGCGGTCGAGGATCTTGTGACCGTATTTGCCGTTATTGATCAGGGCGACTCCGTGGGTGGGTTCGCTGAGATCGACGAAGCGGTGCCCGACGGTCTCGAACCTGGCCATATCCCAGCTGGTATTGCGGTGGGTCGGGCGTTTGACCGTGCCGTACTGGATCTCAAAGGAGGCCTCGGTGGCGGTGACATCGGCATCGAAGGCGACACGGAGCATGCGGTGGCGCTCCCGCCAGTGGACATGGGTGACGAAATCGAGGCGTTTGGTATTGCGGACGAGGCAGAGGCGCTGCTCAATGGTGGAATCGCCGGCGCGGAAATGAAGCAGAAGCATTTGCGCCACCGGCCCCGAACCGAGCTGGCGCCAGCCGGTCAATTCAGCCTGCTGCAGGAGTTGATTCTCGTAAAAGATATCGACGTCCCAGGCATCCCAGTTGGCGGGGCGGTCCTCATAGAGGCCAATGCGGTTGCCGCTCTGGCCCGGCCGCATCACCTCAGCGTTCCTCTCCTTGTCAAAAATGCGGGCGATGGTGCCATCCCCGGCCAGTTCGTAGCGGATGAGGTCGTTTTCGAGGATGACGCCCTGGAGTGATGCGGGGGCCGACAGCCCGGAAACCCGGGGTTCGGGCGGCAAAGCCGACTCGGGCAGCAACCGACCGCGGCGCAGCACAATCGAAGCCAGGGCCGGCACATCGGCCAGGGCGACCAGGTTCCCTTCGCGCACCTGGGCCGGTATGGGCCGGCCGGTTTGATCCAGAATCTCGTGACCGATCCAGGCCGCCGGCAAAAAAGCCGGGCGGGTGAAAGGAGTGGAGAGGGTGTTGACCAGGGTGATGCTTCCCTCTTCCGGATCGAGGAGTTTCGCGCCGGCCCGGCCGGCCAGGCCGTTCAACTCCTTTTTGACCTCGTCATGTTCGCGGCGGGTCGTATCATAAACCTGTTTAATGCTCGAGCCGGGCAGGATGTCATGGAACTGATTGCGCAGCACCGTTTTCCAGAGCCCGTCCAGTTCCGCGGCGGGGTATTCGCCGGCCGGCAGAGCGCTGAAGAGGGCTTCGACCTCGCGCAGTTTGTGTTCGCACCAGCGGTTCATGAATTTGGTGCGGGCCTGGGTGGTGAGGGTGCCGCGATGAAGTTCAAGGTAAAGTTCGCCGATCCAGCGCTGGAGCAGCTCCGGGCGGGCGCCGAGGCGGTCGAGCATCTCCTGGGCCTTGCCGAAACGGACCCGGGGTCCGCCCTCGAGGTCGCGCTGGCGCAGGCCGGCCTCGATGATCTCCTCGGTCGCGCCGCCGCCGCCGTCGCCGATGCCGAAGAGGACGAGGAACTCGTCGAGGCGGTCGCGTTCGGCAAAATTCTCCTGGGCGTGGCGCATGCCGGAGGGCCAAAATTCGCTGTTGTAGGTATCCTCCGGCGGGAAGTGGACGATGATCTCGCTGCCGTCGATGCCGCGCCAGATGAAAGAGTGATGAGGAAAGCGGTTGAACTGGTTCCAGGAGATTTTCTGGGTGACCATATAATCGAGGCCGCTCTTCTTGAGGATCTGCGGCATGGCGGCGCTGTAGCCGAAGACATCGGGAAGCCAGAGATTGCGCACCGCGACCCCGAACTCCTTTTCAAAAAAGCGTACGCCATGGAGAATCTGGCGAACCATCGATTCGCCGCCGATGAGGTTGCAGTCGGCTTCGACCCACATCCCGCCCTGGATCTCCCAGCTGCCGTCCGCCACCCGGGCGCGGATTTTTTCATAGAGGCCGGGATAGTTGTCCTTGACAAAGGCGTAATGCTGAGCCTGGGAGGCGCCGAATACGTAGCCCGGATAGCGTTCGATCAGATCGATCTGGGCGGCGAAGGAGCGAGCGCACTTGCGCACGGTTTCCGCGACCGGCCAGAGCCAGCCGGTATCGATATGGGCGTGGCCGACGGCGTGCGCGGTGAGGTCGGATTGGCCGCTTTTCTTGGCCAGCTCGACGGCGAGAATGGCCCGGGCGGCTGCGGTGGTGCCGTCATCCCCCTGAAAGAGGTCGGCGGCCCGCATCAGGGCGCGGAGGAGCCGGGCGCGGCGGACACTCTTCTCCGGCAAGGCCTTCATCTGGTTATAGAGCAGCCGGGCGTCGAGCCAGAGGTGCCAGAGCGACGGCCGGAAGATCCCGAGAGTGAGATCCTGCACCACGGCCTCGAGGTGGCCGTGGCGGCGGGGGTCCTCCTGCAGGGGGTCGGCGACAAGCTGCAAACCAAAGATCTGCGCCGCGGAGGCCTCGATCCAGAGATCAACCTTTTCGCCGCCGCGGGCGGGATCGGCGATCGGGATGCGGTCGCGGCGGAATTCGGGCTGCCAAAGCGAATGCCAGCTCAGGGCGTGCGCAGGGGTGCCGTCGGCGGCGAATGCCAGACCCTCACCGCCGAGATTGATGCGCGCCACCACCGGCCGGCCCTGCCATGCGGCGGGGACGATGCCGGTGAGATGAAACCAGGCCGTCTGCCAGTCCGATCCCCACTTCTCCCCGGCCGCGATGGGTCGGTAGGCGAGTTCCAGACGCTGTGCAAAGGAGCGCGGCGGATCGGCGAGCGCGACCTCTGCCGCCAGTGGAATCTGTTCGGCGTAGAAACGGGATGGTAGCCGGTCGATAAACTGGCCGATCCGGGTCTCGTAAAGCTGGATTTCGCGTTCGATCATGCCTCAGCGCACTCCCTGCGGAGGTGCAGGGGGAACATCGCCTCCCCGGCCCGGGCGCTGTCCCGGTCCCCCGCCCATGCCCGGCGGCGGAGTGCCGGGCTTCCCGGGATTGGCGGCCTTTTCGGCGTTGAGAGTCTCCGCAGCCTTCTTGAGCGCCTTTTCATTCCATTTTTCAGGATATTTCTTGCGCAGATCGGAAGTAACCTTCTCCTGAAGCTCAGCCATCTTGGTGCTGTAGATGCGGCTGCGCAGGGTCGACCTCAGCTCGACGAGGGGGCGGTCATTGTACTCAGACTTGTGGTTCTCATAGAAATCGGTGATCTCCTGTTCGGTCACCTTGACGACGCGGGTGATCAGCCGTTCACGGCATTTTTGACCCAGAAGCTGGTTCCTGGCATAGAGGAAATCCTTTTTGTACTCCTCAGTCTGGTCAAGCTTGCGCTCTTTGGCGTCCAGAAGCATCAGCTCCTGTAGGTTGGCTTTTTTAGCAAAATCAGCTACATCCTCATAACGGGTCAGACGGTAGGCATTGCCGCGGGTCATCTGCAGATACTTGTCGAGCGTCTCTCGCACGCTCCATTGGCCGCCCTTCCAGCTCACCAGCGTCTTCTTCTGATCCTCGGGGGTGATCAGCGCATAATCGACCTTGACCCCGGGCTTGGTGCCGGCGAGGGCCGGAGAGATCCTGACGAAGAGGAGGCTGTCGATGACAAGATTGAACCTGGTGAAGAGGCCGGCAGTATATTCTTCGATGAAGAGCCCCTGTTTCTGATTC
>JAKQKF010000161.1 GCA_029560815.1 bacterium | reverse complement strand
GAAATATTTGGCCGGGACGATATAGCTGAGCAGCTGCAGCAGCCTGGGCATCGAGGCGATGGGGAAAATGAAACCCGAAAGCAGAATCGACGGCAGGAGGGTGGCGACCATGGTCATCATCAGGGCCATCTGCTGGTTGGGGACCCGCGCCGATATAAAGATGCCAAAGCTCAGACAGGTGTAGATGAAGATCAAGGCGTATCCCAGCAGCCAGAGGGGCTCGCCGTGGAAAGGAACGCCGAACCAGAGCCAGGCGAAGACCACCACCACAATCCCGTCCACCAGCCCGAGCAGGATGTAGGGCAGGGTCTTGCCGGCGATGATCTCGAGCGAACGCACCGGCGAGACCAGGATCTGCTCCATGGTGCCGGTCTCGCGCTCCCGCGCCACCGTCACCGAGGTGAGCAGGGCGCAGATCAGCATCATGATCACCGCCACCAAACCCGGGACGATAAAGTTCACGCTCTTGAGATCGGGATTGTACCAGACGCGCGGCTGCAGGTCGATGGGCGTCCGCATGACCAGCGCGTTGAGCTGCAGTGAACGGGTGACAAAGTAGGCCTTGATGTAATTCATCGCCACCGTGGCGGTATTGGCATTGGAGCCATCGATGATCACCTGCACCTCGCTCTGCGTCCGGCTCGCCATGGAGGCGGCAAAACCCTGCGGGATGACCAGCACCGCGATCATGCGGCGGTGGAGAAAAGCCTCACTGATCTCTTCGCGGCTCTCCAGCACACCGGTCAGCCTGAAATAGTTCGAGCTGACCAGACCCTCGACCAGTTCGCGCGCGGCCGGAGTTTTATCCTGGTCGAGCAGCCCCAGCTTGATGTCGCGGATGTCGAAGGTGATGGCGTGGCCGTAGAGCAGCACCATCAGGATGGGGAGTAAAAAGACGATCACCAGGCTGCGCGGGTCGCGCAGGATATGGATGAACTCTTTGCGGAGGATGGCGTAGATTCTCGCTCTCACAGGCTTTGGGCTCCCTCTCCCTCTTTTGCCGACGGCGGCGCAGCGCTCTCTCCCCGCACCAGATCGATGAAGAGATCCTCGATGGTCTGCTTGCGGTAGCGCGCCTTGAGCTCGCCCGGCGCGCCGATGGCGATGATGCGTCCGGCGTGCATGATCGAAAGCCGGTTGCAGTACTCGGCTTCATCCATATAGTGAGTGGTGACAAAAACGGTGGTCCCCTTCTCCGCCAGATCGTAGATCAGCCCCCAGAAAGCGCGGCGGGAGATTGGATCGACTCCGCCGGTGGGCTCGTCAAGAAAGAGAAGTTTGGGCTGATGGAGAATGGCGCAGGAGAGGGCCAGGCGCTGCTTCCAGCCGGCGGGGATATCCCTGGTCAATTTGCCGAGATGCGCCTCGAGATCGGTGGTGGCGATGGCCGCGGTGACGGCCCGGTCCAGTTCCGCCCGGCCGAGGCCGTAGATGCCGCCGTAGAATTGGAGGTTCTGGGCTACGGTCAGGTCATCATAGAGGGAGAATTTCTGCGACATGTAGCCGATATTCTCCTTGATCCGGCCGCTTTCGGTATGGATGTCATAGCCCTCCACCCTGGCCTTGCCGGAGGTGGGCAGGAGCAGGCCGCAGAGCATGCGGATGACCGTGGTCTTGCCCGCGCCGTTGGCGCCGAGAAAGCCAAAGATCTCGCCGTCGCGTACGCTAAAGCTCACCCGGTCGACCGCGACGAATTCGCCGAAACGGCGGGTGAGCTCTTCCACGACTACTGAATAGTGATGCTCCATAATACCGTCTATCTCAAGAGTTCGACAAAGACATCCTCGATCCCGGCCACGACCGGCTCAGCCGCATCGAGACGGATCCCGGCCTGCTCCAGCACGACGCGAACGGCGCCCGCCACTTCCATCGAGTTCCCCGGCGCGCTCAGGTGGATGCGGTCGCCGAAGGCCTGCACGCTTTCGAACCGGCCGCTGGCGCGCAGGGCCCGGGCCGCCGCCAGATTATCCCCGCTCCGCACCTCGATCAACGCCTCACGGTAAAGCCCGGGTATCTCCGCCGGGGGAGAGACCGTCAGGAGCCGTCCGCGGTGGATAAAAGCCACCCGGTCGCACCGCGCCGCCTCGTCCATGTAGGGAGTGGTCACCACGATCGTCACCCCCTCCCGCTTCAGGCCGGCGAGTATCTCCCAGAATTCCCGCCGCGAGACCGGATCCACACCGGTGGTCGGCTCATCCAGGAGCAGGATCTTCGGGGTGTGGATCAGGGTGCAGGAGAGAGCGAGTTTCTGCTTCATGCCGCCCGAGAGCCGGGCGCTGAGGCGGCCGGTGAAAGGGCCCAGCCGGCTGAAATCGAGCAGCCGCGCCATCCGCTCTTCGCGCTCCGCCTTCGGCACCCGGAAGAGATCGGCGAAAAAGCGCAGATTCTCCTCCACGGTCAAGTCCGGGTAGAGAGAGAACCGCTGGGGCATGTAGCCGAGAAAGCTGCGCACCCGGCGCGTCTCCCGGCCGGGGTCGAGACCGGCGACGCGGACGGTGCCGCTGCCGGCGAGCAGCAGCCCGCAGAGGATCCGCAGCGCCGTGGTCTTGCCCGCGCCGTCGGGGCCGATCAGTCCGAGCATCTCCCCCTCGCCGACGGCCAGGTCAAGGCCGTCAAGGGCGGTCACCGCCCCGAAGGATTTGCTCAAAGCGCTGATACTGATATCGTAGACCACGCTCTTCTCCATCACAGCAGGGTCACATCAGCCGGCATGCCGATCTTGAGGATCCCCTCCGGATTGGGCACCTCCACCTTGACCGCATAGACCAGGTCGCTGCGCGCCTCTTTGGTCTGGATATTCTTGGGGGTGAACTCGGCCTTGTCCGAGATCCAGGCGATGCGGCCGGGGAATTTCTTCTCGGGCCAGGCGGTGATGGTGATCTCCGCCCCGCCGTTGAGACGGATGCGCGCGATCCCGCTCTCTTTCAGATAGACGCGGATGTGCATATGGCCCAGATCGGCGATCGTGACCACCGGGGCGAGGGGACGCGCCATCTCACCCTCCTCGAGATATTTGCCGATCACCACCCCGCTGATGGGGGCGGTCACCCGGACGTCGCGCAGTTGGCTCTCGACCAGCCCGATCTGGGCCTGCAGCTGCGCCTCGCGGGCATCCAGGGCGCCCAGAGTGGTGCGCGCGTTCTCGTACTGCGCCTCGGCCGCCTTGCGGCCGGTCTCGAGATCGTCATACTGCTGCTGCGTGGCGCTGCCCTCCTCCAGCAGCGCCCCGACGCGCCCGCTCTTTTTGGCGAGATTGTCGAGGTTCTCCCGGGCGGTGCGGGTCAGCCGCACGGCATTGAGACGGTTGAGCCGGAGTTCCTCGAGGGCGGCCAGGGCCTGCTTCTTCTGCAGAAAGACCTTTTCGCTGTCGATGACGGCGATGAGCTGGCCCGCCTCGACCGCATCGCCCTCGCTGACCAGGATCGCGGTCAGGGTGCCGCCGGTCCTGGCGCTGACCAGCACCTCGGTCGCCTCCAGGGTGCCGGAGCCGGTGATCAAGCCACTGTCGTCATGGCCGCAGCCGCTGATGATCAGCAGGGCCAGGATGCTGAGTACTGCATAGAGTAGAGTTCGCATAGAGTCCTCGTTAATCCAGGAGACAAAGCTTTTGTCAAGTCACCAAAATACAATTTCACACAGTGGCACAGAGGGCACTGAGATGAGAGATTCATCCATGATCAATCTTCTCTCTCAAGACTTCCATGAAAACCGGGAACTGATTTTTGCTTTCTTTGTGTCTCCGTGCCTTTGTGAGAAATGCTTTTCGGGAAAACCACTTTTCATTGATACTCTTTGTCGCTGAGACCCACCGCCCGGCGCCACTCGGCGCGGGCCAGGGCCGACGCGACCTCAGCCTCGGCCCGCTGCAGCCGCGCCCGGGTCAGCTCGGACTGGGCATCGAAATAGTCGGTATTCGAAGCCTGCCCCTGCTGGTAGCGCTTCTCGGCAACCGCAAAACTCGCCTGCGCCTGCTCGGCCATCCGCGCCGTCACCTCCAGCCGCTTGGCCGCTTCGGCCAGGCGCAGATGGGACTGCTTCACCTCGAGCGCGATTCCCTCGCGCAGCTGGCGCTCGCTCTCCGCCAGCCCCTGCAGCCGCAGTTCGGCCTGCTCCACCTTCGCGCCGGTCCTGCCCCAGTTCCAGAGGTTCCATTCGGCGCCGACTCCCACCAGCCAGTAGTTCATCCATTCATTGCGGATCATGTCAAGACCGGGCTTGCCGTAACCGTAGCTGGCAAAGCCGGCGACATTGGGCAGCCGCCCTCCGCGGGCGATCTTTTTTCCCGCCGCGGCGGCATCGGCCGCCCGCGCCAGCCGCTCCAGCTCGGGCCGGTTCGCCAGCGCCAGCGCCAGAGAACTTGCGAGATCCCCGGGCTCCAGGCGGCCGGGTCCCATCTCCGCATACATCTCGCCGGCCGGCAGAGGCGTGGCGAGGAGGTTTTCAAGGGCGGCCTCCGCCAGTGCAACGCCATTCTCGGCCTGGAGCAGGACCAGCTCAGCTTCGGAGGCCTTGACCTCGACGCGCAGGCGCTCATCGCGCCGCGCCAGGCCCTGTTCGACCATGACCTCGACATCGCGCAGATGGGCGGCGATCTGCTCCCGGGCGCTGCGGGCGATCTCCGCCCCCTTCTGCGCCCGCAGCAGAGCTGCATAGGCCGATTCAACCCGGAAAATCAACTCGTTGCGCTGGCGCGCAACCTCGCCCCGGCTCGCCTCAGCCAGGGCTGCCGCCGCAGTCCGCGACTGACTCAGACGGAAACCGGAAAAGATCGGCTGGCTCACCGTCAGACGCAAATCCGAATTGTCCAGCGCCCCCAGCCTGACCCCGCCGGCCGGAAAGAACTGCTGGAAAAGAGGGGAATCGAAATTCAATTCCGGCACTGTGCTCTGCCGCCGGTAGCTCCCGCTGAAATCGAGGGCGGGCAGCCTCGCCGCTTTCGCCTGGACGACATCGGCGGCGGCGATCCCCGCGTCGCTTTCAGCCGCTTTCAGGCCCGGGTTGCGGGCGAGGGCGATGCGCACACATTCCGGCAGGCTCTGCTGAGCCGCCGCCGCCCCGGCAAACGCAAAAAAGAGGGGGACAAGGATGGAGAAACGCATGATAACTCCTGATCGGGATGACATTTCACGCCTCCTGGCGCGGAACAAGACCGTAAAGCATGAGGTCGACAATGGCTTTCTCCCGCTCCGCCAGCATCCTGCCCGCATCGGCGAACTCGTCCGGAAAAGCGGCGGAGAGGATCGGTCGAACGATGAAAATGAAAATATTGAGCGCCACGATATTCCAGACCGTCTGCAGAGGATCGACCTCACGAAGCCGCTTTTCCCGGATTGCCACCGCCATCTCCTCTCTCAGGGTCTGCAGCTGGCTGCCGAAGCGGCTGAAACTGCTCTGCACCAGCTTCTCGACCACCGGGTTGCCGCTCTGGATCTCGCGGATGATCATCCGGGGCAGCTCGGGATTGCGGCTGAGGAAATCGAGATGAAGATGGACCAGCTGCGGGATCACCACTTTCGGATCGACCGCCTCAACCTGGAGAATGGAATTGAAGAGCTGAAAAAGAGTGGCAAAGTTCTCGGAAAAGATGGCGGTGAAGAGCGCCTCCTTGGAGGCAAAATAGTAATAGATCATCGCCTTGTTGGCGCCGGCGCGGTCGGCGATCTCCTGCATCCTCGCTCCGTCATATCCCCGCTCACCAAAGACCTCCGCGGTCGCCTGCTTGATCCTGTCGCGCATATTCTCCCGATCGCTCATCTCTTTTCCTCTGCGCCTCTCCGTTCCCGCCGTGGAACGTGCGGAACAACCGGCGATCGCCCGGCTCCGGGAGGGATTATTTTTCCCTGCTTTTCATATTAACCAAATGGTTTAACCAACCGGTTAGTTCAATATACTACATCTTGTGGAGTTTGTCAAGTTTATTCTGCGCATAACGGCAATATTTGCCGACCTGAAAAAAAAGTCGCTACTTGTGAAGAAAACATTTGACTTTATGCAGCATGGCGTCTATATTTACTCAAGCTGTTTCTGACGCTACATCTCCCCCTCTAATTGTGCTCACTTCGCCGCCGTCCCCCCCCACGGCAGTGGAGTTCTCAGGTTCCATCTCAGGCATCGTCAGGAGAAGCAGCCATGGGAAACCAACCCATCTACTTTTGGCAGCTGATCACCAGCGCCTTGGGGCTTTTTCTGGTCATCCACGCCATGATCGCCAGGGATTTTCTCTTCTTCAACGGTGATGAAAGGCTTATGCGGATCTCCAAATTCTTCCTCGGCCTGGCGCTCTCGCTTCTGCCCTTTTTCGACCGGTTCTGAAGAGCTGCCAAAACGCAAAAAGCGCCCGGAATGTCCCCCTCCGGGCGCTTTTTTTATCCCCTGACCCCTCTACTCCTGCAGCACCGCCTTGAGACGGGCCGCCGAATCTGCCAGCACCTCGCGGTGGAGGGACTGGCCATGGGCGTCGATGGTCACCACGACGGGGAAATCCTTCACGCGCAGTTCCCAGACCGCCTCCGGCCCGCCGAGCTCCTCGAGGTGGAGGCCGGCGACCTCCTCGACGCAGCGGGCGTAGATCTGCGCCGCTCCGCCGATGGCATGGAGATAGACCGCTCCGTGTTCCTGGAGGGCCTGGCGCGTCCTCTCCCCCATCCCGCCCTTGCCGATGATCGCCTTGAGGTTATATTTCGCGATGATCTCGGCGGCATAGGGTTCTTCCCGGATCGAGCTGGTCGGCCCCGCCGCCATCACCTGGTATTGACCCCGCGTTCCGATCACCACCGGCCCGCAGTGGTAGAGGACGCCGCCGCGGAGGAGTTCCAGCTCGCCGCCCTGATGCAGATATTTGTGGAGTGCGTCCCGCCCGGTGAAGATCGTGCCGTTGAGCAGCACGATGTCGCCGACCTGCAGGGCGCGCACCGCCGCTTCATCAAGGGGGGTTTGCAGCCGGCGCACCCGGGCCGGGTCGAAGTTCATCTCCGCGGGGGCGGCGGGTTCAGCAGCGAATTCGCCCTCCTCCTGATAGAGCCATGATTGAACTCTCCCCTCGCGGTCCAGCATCATGCCCCGGCGCCGGAAGGCCCAGCACATATAGGCGATGCTGACAAAGAAAGAGGCCGGCAGGCGGTTGAGGCTGCCGATCTTGCAGGCGCCGAGGGTCAGCCGGCCGCCGAAACCCATCGGGCCGATGCCGAGGCGGTTGGCGGAGGCCACCACGCGCGCCTCCATTTCGGCCAGCTCCGGCACCGGATTGATATCAGCGGCCGGGCGCAGGAGCTGCTGTTTGGCGAAGGCATAGCCTCCAGCGCGGTCACCTCCGATGCAGACGCCGAGGAAGCCCGGCCCGCAGCCGTGTCCCTGGGCCGCCTGCACTGCCTGCATGATGCAGGCATAGGCCCCTTCGAGATCGCGGTTGTAGCGCACACCGTCGAAGGTGGCGGGCAGCATGAACTGCGCGCTGGTGTTTTCGCAGCCGCCCCCCTTGAGGATGAGGCGGACATCGATATCCTCCCTGGCCCACTGCTCGAAATGGATGACCGGGGTGCCCGGTCCAAGGTTGGTGCCGCTGTTCCGGCCGGTCAGGCTGTCGACCGAATTCTGGCGCAGGTAGCCCCGCGCGGTCGCCGCGGCGACCGCAGTTTCAATGGCGCGGCGCAGCTGCATCTGGTCGACGCCGACCGGGGTATGGATATAAAATGTGATCGTGCCGGTGTCCTGGCAGATGGGGGCCGAGCGCTGGCGGGCGAGGCCGATATCGAGGGCCACCATGTCGAGCGCGAGGCGGGCGCGGGAGTCCGGCTCCTCACGGCCGCGCGCTTCGGCCAGGATCAGCTCGATATCGCGCGGCAAAAAGGCCGAGGTACGGCGGATCAGTTCGAGAAATTTTTCTTCCAGTTTCTGCTGATTCATAGAGCCTCCTGGTGCGGCGTGGCAGCGGCTTTTTATTCTTTTAACCATTTTTCAGCCGGTATTATTCAGGGGCGGGCGCGGCGGTCCGGCAAGGCGCTGCCGCGAGCGTGAAAGCGGCCGCACTTTTCGCTTGAATGATAGGAGGAATTTCTGTATCATTAGAACATAAAAACCAGGAGCATGCATGAAGAGCAGAACCCTCCTCGCCGTTTGCGCCCTGAGCGCCGCCCTCATACTCGCCTGCGCTCCCAAACTGGCGGTCCGCAAACCGGCCTATGACTATGGCAAAATGGACAAGGAGAGCGCCCGCGTCCACAAAAAGGTCGAGGCGCTGATCGATGAATGCGTCGCCGGCAAGCAGCCGCTCCCCCTCACCCGCGGCGTGCGCATCCACTCCCTGATCCTCGATCCCGGCCGGAAAACCCTCGCTGTCACTTTCAACCGCAATTTTTCCTATCCGCCCTTCCGGCCGGAGAATGTCCGCGCGACCTACAAGCGCCTCCGCGAGCTGTTAGGCGGCAAATACCGGGAGTACAGCATCACCCTCTGGAGCCAGGGTGTGCCAATCGAGGCCCTCATCCCCAACGTCTGGCGCAGCGGCAGCGGCGACTGGGACCTCAGCCGCATGGCCGTGCAGAGCCCGCGCCCGGAGGCGGTGGTCCGCCGCATCAGCAAACCCCTCCAGCCCACGCAGGGGCTGCTCAACCGCACCATCGATGTCCGCCCCAGCCACGGCTGGTACTATAACAGCGCCATCGACCGCTGGGAATGGCAGCGTC
Source organism: bacterium (assembly GCA_029560815.1). The sequence continues at coordinate 10,682 of JAKQKF010000161.1, read as the reverse complement.
CGCGCCTCTTCCAGACCGTGGAGGATCTTCTCCCCTTCTCCTTCACCACTTTTTATCTCATCCCCATGCTCGAGAACGCCGGCGCGGTGGTCTTTACCCCGCGCGAGCGCGACATCCAGTCCCGCGAAGTGGTGGTCGACAACGACAGCCCCGGCACGGGCTATTTCGAGAGCGGCCCCGGCTGGCGCAGCGGCGAGGGCAAGGGCTTCGCCACCGGCCATCCCCCCTACGAGGTCAACCATAATCCCTTTCTTCAGGGCAGCCACCGCCTCTGCGCCGCCGACGCCGGCGGAGGCAGCCTCGCGCAGTGGATCCCCGCGATCCCTGCCGATGGCGAGTACGCGGTCTATATCTCCTGGCAGCACGGGCCGGAGCAGGTCAGCGACGCCCTCTATACGGTCCGTCATGCCGGCGGGGCGACTCAATTCCTCGTCAATCAGCAGATCGGCGGATCGACCTGGATCTATCTGGGCACGTTCCGCTTTTTGCAGGGCAGCCGGCCCGAGGGCGGCAGCGTCGAGCTCTCCAGCCGGAGCGCGACCCCCGGCCGGCTGGTCAGCGCCGATGCGGTGCGTTTCGGCGGCGGCATGGGCAACATTTTACGCAACGGCGCGGTCAGCGGCAAGCCGCGTTTCGCCGAGGGGAGCAAATACTATCTCCAGTACGCGGGGCTGCCCGACACCCTGATCTACAATCTCTACAACGGCAAGGACGACTATCGCGACGATTACAACAGCCGCAGCGAGTATCTCAACTATCTCTACGGCAAGCCCTTCGGGCCGAAGAAGAACCGCCAGGAGCCGGGGCTGGGCATCCCCTTCGACCTCACCCTCGCCTTTCACACCGATGCGGGCATCACCCGCAGCGACACTACCATCGGCACCCTGAGCATCTACAGCTATCCCTCCGCGGACTCTACCTTCAGCTTCCCCGACGGGGTCTCGCGCATGGCCAACCGCGATTTCGCCGATCTGCTCCAGAGCCAGATCGTCGAGGACCTGGGCCGGCTCTATGATCCGGTCTGGAACCGGCGCATGATCATGGACGCCGATTACAGCGAGGCGATGCGCCCCCAGGTGCCGTGCGCCCTGCTCGAGCTGCTCTCCCATCAGAATTTTCTCGACATGAAATTCGCCCTCGATCCGCGCTTCCGTTTCGACACCGCGCGGGCGATCTACAAGGCGATGCTCAGGTTCATCGCCTTCCAGAACCGGAGCAGCTATGTCGTCCAGCCTCTGCCGGTCAGCCATTTTCAGGCCCTGCTCGGTGCGCCGGGCGAGGCGGTGCTGCAATGGCAGCCGGTTTCCGATCCCCTCGAGCCCACGGCCGAGCCGGCGGGGTATATCGTCTACACCCGCCGCGAGGGGGGCGGATTTGACAACGGCACCTTCGTCGAGCAGCCGCGGCTGGTGGTGCGGGGCATCGAGCCCGGCGTGCTCTACAGCTTTAAGGTGACCGCCGTCAATGCGGGCGGCGAGAGTTTTCCGGGCGAGACCCTGGCGCTCTGCCGCGTGGCGGATGATCCGGCCCCGGTGCTGGTGGTCAACGCCTTCGACCGCCTCTCGGCGCCGGCCTGGTTCGAGGGCGGCGAGATCTCCGGTTTCGCCGATTTCATCGACGCCGGCGTGGCCGACCGCCTCAGCATCGGCTACACCGGGCGGCAGACCGACCTGGTGACGGCCTCGCCCTTCCGCACCAATGACGCTCCCGGTCACGGCGCCAGCCAGGCCGCCTGGGAGGCGCGGCCGATCGCCGGCAATACCTTCGACTATCCCGCCCTGCACGGCCGCTCCATCCGCGCCGCCGGCCGCTCCTTCTGCTCCTGCAGCGGCGCGGCCCTGGCCGCCGGCCAGGTCGATATACGCACCTTCGGCCTTGTCGACCTCATCCTCGGCGAGCAGAAACGGACGCCGTGGCCGACCGCCGCGGGGGACTCTCTCCGCGGCCCCCGCTATGACGCCTTTTCCCCGGGGCTCTGCGCGGCGATCGACACCCTGCTCGCCCGCAGGGGCGGGCTCCTGCTCTCCGGCGCCTATATCGGCAGCGATCCCTGCGCCGGCAGGGCCCCGGAGGCCCCGGCCGTGCAGTTCATCGAAAAAAAGCTCCATTACCGCTGGAGCGCCGGCCACGCCAGCAGCGACGGCCGCCTCTTCAGCGCGGATGAGCGCTTCTGGCCGAAGGGCTCGCCCTTCCGGTTCAATACCCTGCCGGATGAGCGGATCTACGCGGTCGAGGCCCCGGACGCGATCGAACCGGTCAACGGCAGCCGCACCATCCTCCGCTATGCAGAGAACCAGTTCAGCGCCGCCATCGCCTGGAAAAAAGAGCACGCCGTGGCCGCGCTGGCGTTTCCGTTCGAGGCCGTCATCGATGACAGCGAGCGCGACCAGCTCATGAGCGCGCTGCTGCGATTTTTGACAAAATAACAAAAAGATTTCATTTTTTAGTCATTTTGCATTATATTCTACCAGAAGGGGAACGGCGATGCCGGAAAGCTCCGGAAAGCGCCCCGCAGCCGAATTCCAGTCCATCTAACCGCGCCAGGATGGAGAGACCCCATGAAAGGTTTGTTCGTCAAAAAAAAGTCACAGCATCACGAACAGGACGAGACCGAACTCATCAAGGTGCTGAAAGCCCTGCCGGTCTTTGAGAACCTGGACCGCCGCGAATTGGCCGCGGTGGTGAGAATCCTCCATGAAAGAGAGTACCAACCCGACGAGGTCGTCTTCCGCGAGGAGGAGCCGGGCATGGGGATGTACATCATCCAGACCGGCCGGGTGATGATCCGCTCCGAAAAGGGCAATCTGCTGCTGGCCGAGCTCGGCGACGGAGCCTTTTTCGGCGAGATCTCCCTGCTCGACGCCTCGCCGCGCTCCGCTACCGTAGTCGCCAAGGAGAAGAGCCGCATCTTCGGCTTTTTCCAGCCGGATCTCTACGGCCTGATCGAGCGCAATCCCACCACCGGCGTCAAGATCGTCCTCGGTCTCTCCCGCCTGGTCTGCGAACGGCTGCGCCAGACCAACAAGCGCGCCTATGATTTCAACGAGGCCCTGCAGCAGATGCGCCAGACACCCAAGCAGGAGAAGCCGGCATGATCTCCTTCCGCGATCCCAGCACCCGCAAGATGCTGCTCCTCCTCACTGCCCTGGTGCTGATCATCCTCCTCAGCGCCATCGGTGGCATTGCCCAGATGCTGATCATCGCCCTCCTGCTCGCCTATATTCTCGACCCCCTCGTCATCCGCATGGAGGCGCGCGGGATCTCACGCACCGCCGCGGCGGCGATCATCCTGCTCACCATGACCGCCCTGATCGTCGTCGGCATCATCACTCTGGTCCCGGCCCTCAAGGCGCAGATGGTGGGCATGAGCAGCGACGCTGGTTCGGCCAAGACCGACCTCGCCCTCGCCAATCTCCAGGAGGTAGTGCGCGCCAAGATGGGCTGGCTCGGTTATGGCGACGTCGATTTGAAAGTCAAGCTGGCGGAATTCAAGGCCTCCTTCGGCAAAAAGATCATCGATTTCATCGTCAGCGATTTCATCGGCATCGTCCTCGCCCTGGTCACCATCCCCTTTCTGATGTTCTTCCTGATCAAGGATGCCCTGACCCTGAAAAAGGCGCTGATCCGCATTGTGCCCAACCGCTATTTCGAGTTCAGCCTCGATCTCATCCACAAGATGGATCAGCAGCTGGGCAACTATCTGCGCGGCCAGTTCATCGATGCGGTCTCGATCGGCACGCTGGCGACCATCGGACTCGGCGCGCTGGGCGTGCCCTACTTTTTTCTGCTCGGCCCCTTCTCTGGGCTGGCCAACCTCATCCCCTACGTGGGCCCCTTCGCCGGGGGGATTCCCTCCATGATCATCGCGGTGATGGAGAATGGTGACCTTTCGGCGGGCGGCAACGTCGCCCTCCTCTTTCTCGGCCTCAAGCTGGCCGATGATCTCTGCATCCAGCCGCTGTCGGTCTCGAGCAGCGTCCATCTCCATCCGGCCCTGGTGCTGGCCACCTGCATCATCGGCGGCAACCTCTTCGGCCTCATCGGCATGCTCCTCTCCGTGCCCGTGACCGGCTTTATCAAGGTGGTGATCACCGAGAGCGTCCAGACTCTCAAAGCCTACCGTTTTTCATAACCGGCTGACCCGCTCACGAAAAAGCCCTTCCAGCTCATGCAGGAAGGGCTTTTTTATGTGGCGGCGGCGCGTCTCAGGCGCGCGTAACCAGGGCGAGGACGCGGGCCGGGGAGCCGCTGCCGCCGGCGATCGGCAGCGCGCCGATCACGATCCAGGCGCCGCGGGCGGGCAGCTGATCGAGGGCGGTGAGATTTTCGAGATGGATGCCCCCCTGCCCGGCCAGTATCTTCCCGGACAAAAAATCGGCAGAGAGGCCGCCGTCGAGGCCGGGCGTGTCAATGCCGACGATGCGCGCACCGCGCGCTCTAACGATCAGTTCCATCGCCGCCGGGCTGATGCCGGGGAAATGGAGGCTGCCGTCGGCCGCGCGCCCCAGATAGCTTTTTTCATCCGGCCAGCGGCGGCTCCAGCCGGTGGCGACCGCCACCGCGCAGCCGGGCGGGAGGGGGCCGAAACGCGCCTCCCAATCGGCCACATCGGCGGGTTCAAGGAGAGCGTCGCACTGCAGCGGCACGGTGATGGTGAACAGGGGGGCGACGAGTCGGCTGGCGGGGATCGCGGAGATGGTCAAGCCGCCCGCAAGATAGTGGGCCGGCGCGCCCGCATGGGTGCCGGAGTGCCCGCCCAGCGAGAACCGCTCGAGAAAATAGCCCTCCCGTTCCATCGCCGCGGCCGGTGCGATCTCAAGGGGCGGATCACCGGGCCAGACCGGCATCCCCGGCTGCAGGGGATGGGTCAGATCGACGACACGGAAAGGAAATTCCTTCATGCCGCCCTCCGCTGTGGCGGCGGGAGCGGCGTACAGTCCCGGCGGGAGCTCATCATCCCAGCTCCAGTTCATGCCCTTCGGCGCGGGTGACGTACATCGCCGCCGTGAGGTCGCCGGTGACATTGATCACCGTGCGCGACATGTCCAGGATGCGGTCGACTCCGAAAATAATGCCGATGCCCTCACCGGGCACACCGACCGACTGCAGGACCAGGACGATGACCGGCAGGGAGCCGCCCGGCACACCGGCGGTGCCGATCCCGGCCAGCACCGAGGCGAATACGACCGTAAGCTGCTGCACCAGGGTCAGCTCGATCCCGAAAAACTGGGCGAGAAAGAGGACAGTCACCCCCTCGTAGAGGGCGGTGCCGTTCTGGTTGGCGGTGGAGCCGAGGGTGAGGACGAAATTGCCGATATGGCGTGGTATGCCGAGATTCTGGTCGGCCGCGCGCAGCGCCGTCGGCAGGGTGACATTGCTCGAACTGGTCGAAAAGGCGGTGAGAATAACCTCCTTGATGCGGCCGAAAAAGCGCCATGGACTGACCCGGACAACAAACTTGAGGAGCAGGGAGTAGACTCCCAGCATATGGATCAGCAGCCCGGCCATGACCACAAAGACATACTTGCCCAGAATCATCACCACATCGAGGCCGAGACGCGCCACCACGCTGAAGACCAGGCAGGCAACGCCGACCGGAGCCAGCTTCATTCCCATGTTGATGATCATCATCACGACATCATAGAGCCCCTGCAGAAAACGCTCGAAAGTCTCGGTGCGCTCCGAGCGCGTCAGGGTGAGGGCGAGTCCGACAAAAAGGGAAAAGACCATCACCGCCAGGACGCCGCCGCCGCGATAATTCTCGTCAAAGGCCCCCACGGCATCGGCGAGGGGATTTTTCGGGATCAGATCGAGCAGGGTCTGCACGATCGATTTGGCCTCCGCGGCGCTCTGGACCGCCCTGCTGACCGAGGAGGCGGTGAGCGAACCCGTCAGCATCTGCCGTTCCGCCTCGCTCAGACCCGCGCCGGGCCGGATCCAGTTGACCAGAAAGAGACCGATCATCACCGAGATCAGGGTTACGATCACGGTATAGCCGAGAGTGCGGGCGCCGATGCGGCCGAGCTGGCGGATATCACCAAGTTCAGCGACGCCCAGGGCGAGGGCGGAAAAAATCAGCGGAATGACCGCCATGAAAATAATGCGCAGAAAGATCTGCCCCACCGGGGCGATGAGATTGCGGATGAGCCAGTCGAGCCCCGCACTCTCCCCCCAGAAAAAGTTGACGATCAGTCCGGCAATAACGCCGACGGCCAGGCCGATGAATATTTTGATGTGCAGGGGGCGTTTGGGACGGGGTGAAGCTGAATCCATGACCATCTCCTCGGTGTCAGTGGGAGTGGAAGCGGTGGTTGTTTCGCGCAATTTAGGAAACACGAGCAGGAAATGCAAGGTCAAATTTCAGCCGCCCGAACCATGCTTTCGGCGCCGCCCGCACCCTCCTGCCCGCCCCGGCAGCGGCGCCTCAGCTCAAACCTGCGCAATGCACTCTGCACCGCCCCGGCATCCGCCTGCACCCGCCGCAGGAATCCGCATTTGTCTACACCTGAAAAAAGCGTGCACAATTCACTTGTTTTTTTGCATCAGCTTGATTATGTTTTTGCGATGATTATCAACGCTAATATCTTGTTATTTCGTATATTTGAACTATCTATCCCTAACCAACCCGTGAGGAACCATGAAAAATCGACTGCACTTCCTGCCCCTCCTCCTGCTGCTGCTGGCCGGCGCCCTCGCCGCCCAGGGCATCTCGTTTCATGGCAGCGCGCGCAATTCGATCTACGCTTACGAAAGCGACAAGGCTCACACCCGTTTTTTTCAGTATCTCAACTTTGCCGCCGTCAGCCCCTGCAAACATCTCGCCCTGAATTCAAACATCCGCTTCCTCACCGACGCCAACCAGGAGCTGGACAATGACCTGCGTTTTCGCGCCTTTGCCCTCAATCTCGAGGCCAAAAACCTGCTCAATAACCGGTTGAACCTGGTTTTCGGCCGGCAGTTCCTCCACCCGGGCACCACGCTGGGGGCCCTCGACGGCCTCAATGCCCGCTACGCTTTCGGCCAAAAGCTCTCGCTGCAGCTCTATGGCGGCGTGGAGAGCATCGGCTCGCGCGCTTTCAAGGTGCAGAAACTGGAGGACGCCACGGTGCTCGGAGGGCTGGTTCAGGCTAAAAAAATCTACTCCAGCACTGCCCAGCTCTTTTACCTGCGCAAAGCCGACAGTGATGCGGCCTATTGGCAGATCGCCGGCGCCAACCTTGAGAGCGATCTGCTCCCCTGGGTCCGCCTCCGTCTGCAGTCCCATTACGATCTCGAGAACGAGCGCATGCACCGGCTGCTCCTCAACGCCAGCCGTTCCTGGAACGACAAACTGGCCACCTTTGTCGAGTTCAAGCAGCAGAATCCCCAGGTCTATGCCAACTCTTATTTCACCATCTTCGAGGTCAAGCCCTACTCGCGGCTGCGCGCCGGGGCCGATTACGAGCTTTTGCCCGGCCTCGCAGTCGAAGCCCAGTATCAGCACCTCATGCTCGACCAGGAGGGCGCGGACCGTCTTCTGCTCTCGCTCAACAATGACGATGGCAGCGTCGGTCTGCTCTACGAGAGCGGCTACACCGGCGACCAGATCAGCGCCTTTTTCAACTATGGATACGAGGTGCTGCCCAAACTTATCGCCTCGCTCTATGTCGATTACTCCAGGTACCGCACCGAGACGGTCTACGAGTACGACGACCAGCTCGCCAACGCTGCGCGCCTCGGCTATACCCTCGGCCGCTGGAATGTCATCGCTGAATACCAGTGGCTGACCAACCGCTTCACGGAGAGCGATGCACGTTTCCTGAACCATATCACCTACCGCTGGTAAGAGAAGAGGAGCCCTCATATGAAAAGAATTCTCATCTGCGCCGCCCTGACCGCTCTGGCCCTTCTCCGGATTCCAGCCGCGGAGGCCCAGGTTTCTGAACTCAAATTCTCGCACAGACTGCACAGTGAAGCCGTCGGTGCCGCGTGCACCGACTGTCATAACGCGGCGGAGAGCGCTCTGGCGACCGACAACCTCCTGCCCGACATGGAGAGCTGCTATACCTGCCACGACCGCGAGGCCGAATGCGGCCTCTGCCACAGCGATGTCGACAACGCCAAGGCCGAGCCGCGCATCAGCGCCTACATTGCCAAGTTTCCCCACGCCCGCCATATTTCGGACAAAATGACCTGCGAATCCTGTCACACCGGCATCGCCGCCAGCGAAACGGTCGCCGCTGTGCACCTGCCGGGCATGGCCAAATGTTCGAGCTGCCACGACGATCTCGCCAAACCGGGCTACTGCTACGACTGCCACGCCGGTGGTGAAAATCTGGAACCGGCCACCCATACCCTCGACTGGCCCAAAGCCCACGGGGTGCAGATGCACACCGATAAGGATGAGTGCAAGCTCTGCCACACCGACAATCAGTGCATCGACTGCCATAAAAAGGGCAATCTCGACCGCCAGGCCCATCCGCTCAACTATATCAACAATCACGGCCTCGCCGCCAAGGGCAACAAGGAGCAGTGCCTGACCTGTCATGAGGATGAGAGCTACTGCGTGAGCTGCCATCAGGCCCAGATGGTGATGCCGCGTTCGCACGCCCGCGCCGCCTGGTCCAATATGACCACCGGCGGAGCCCATGCCCGCGCCGCCCGCGCCGATATGGACGAGTGCACCGTCTGCCATTCCGACGCTGCGAGCCAGCCGATCTGCATCCAGTGCCACGCGGCCCAATAGCAGCAGGTCGGCAGGAAGACACCTGACCATCCCGTATAATGATCATTCTGGATCCGGAACCCCTAATCAGCGGCAGTGATGACCAAATATCTGATCTACCTCCTCGTAACGGTGGCGGGCGCCGCGGTGCTCGCCATCGAACTCCTCGGCACCCGCGTCCTCGGCCCCTTTTACGGCGTCAGCCTCTATCTCTGGTCCGCCCTGATCGTCATCACCCTGCTCTCGCTGAGCTGCGGCTATTATCTCGGCGGGCGCTGGGCTGACCGCGGCGCAACCCTGCGCCGGCTGGCGTGGCTTCCGGCCGCGGCGGGGATCTGGCTGATGCTGGTGCCCCTGATCAAAAAGCCGCTGCTGCTCGCCCTGACCCCGCTCGGATTGCGCGCGGCGGTGCTTCTGGCAGCCCTGCTGCTTTTCGCGCCGACCCTCACTCTGCTCGGCATGGTGACCCCCTACGCCCTCAAGCTGAAAACCCGGCAGCTCGAGAAACTGGGCCGCACGGCCGGTTCGCTTTCCGCCCTCTCCACCCTGGCGAGCGTCATCGCCGCCCTGCTCACCGCCTACTGGCTCATCCCGGCCATGGGAGTCAACCGTCTCACCTTCACCATCGCGGCGCTCCTCATCGTGAGTGCGGTGGCGGTCTTTGTCCTCGAACGGCGGGCCTTTGCGCCGGAGGCGATGGTTCTGCTCGGCCTGCTCACCCTCGGTCCGGTGGTAAAGGCCCTCCAGGCCAAAGAAGCGCCCGGCGTGCTCTTCACCGGCCAAAGTCCCTATGGCGAGATTCGGGTTCTCGAACAGAACGCGATGCGCTACCTGCTCATAGACGGGGCGATCCATACCTCCGTCCAGGCGGAAAATTTCAGGACCGAGATGCGGTACGTGGTGGCGCTGGATCTGGTGCGCAATTTTTTTGATCGGACCGGGGAGATGCTGCTGATCGGGCTGGGCGGGGGTTCGGTCGCGAAGAACTGGACGGAAAAGGGGTGGCAGGTGGAGGCGGTCGAGATCGACCCGGTGGTGGCGCGCATGGCCGCGGACTATTTCGGCCTCCTGCCGCATGAAGCGCAAGTGCGTATCATCGACGGCCGTCAGCATCTGCGCAGGACGGACAAAAAATATGACGTGATCATCCTCGACGCCTTCGGCTCCAGTTCCATCCCTTTTCACCTCACCAGCACCGAGGTTTTTGAACTCATGAAATCACGGTTGACGGAGGAGGGCGTTCTTGCCGTCAATACTGAAGCGCTCGGCTGGGAGGATGTCCTGATCCGGAGTCTCGCTTTAACCCTCAAAGAGAGTTGTTCACATATCATCGCCCTGCCGACGGCCGAACCACCGAACGCCCTGGGCAATGTACTGCTGCTGGCGGCCAACCGGCCCCTCGAATTCCCGGACGATTGGCTCGGCCGTCCCTTCGATTTTCTGGATGACGACTATGCCCACTGGTCGGTCGTACAGCGCAACCACGCCTGGGACAACCGCTATATCCCCGGAACAGAAAACGCCGTCGTTCTGACCGATGACCGCAATCCCTCCGACCTCTGGGCCGAGCGCATCAATTACGCGGTCCGTCAGGAACTCCCCGCCCTTCTCCCCGGCCAGACGGCCGCCTGGTAGAGCTCCTCTTCCCGCACCTTTTAAACCGCACAAAGCCTGACCATAAAAAAACACCCGTCCTGAACAGAACGGGTGTCATGGGGAAACAGCAGCGGACGGGCTCATACCCGCCCTGGAAGCTGATTAATTGCCGACCATGGTCGCGCCGCCGAGAAATGAGAGTACCTGACCGATCGGATTGGCGATGGCGGTGGTGGTGCTGCCGGCGAAGAGCAGGCCGACGGCCTTGGGATTGGTCGTCACATCCTGCACCATCAGCGATCCGGAATCGCCGCCGGCCAGGAACTTGCTTCTTTTGTTGGCGATGATGATTTGACCGGTGAAGGTCTTGGTGAAGGCTGTG
>JAKQKF010000149.1 GCA_029560815.1 bacterium | reverse complement strand
CAGCTGCTGCCAAAGGGCGGCCAGAAGGTAGATGCCGCCAAAACTGCGGCAAGAGGTGAATTTGACTTCTGGAACCCCAAGATTGATGGCGGCTTTGGCGGCCAGCGCATCTTCTGGTGAAAGAAATCGTGAAATACTGGCTACCAGTCGCTTGAGCTGCTCGATGTCCAATTCTTCGACGCGGCCGAAGTTGTAGAGGACCTTGGCAACAGCGAAGCCCTTAATCGGATCACGCTCGTTATGGGCCAGTTGGACGTAAGTGACCTTGGAGCCATCTTTGTTTTTGCGAGAGATTTGTCGTATATACATGCCTATAATATAGGCATTTCAGCGATTCCTGTCAAGTACTTATTTACAATATGTGTGCCTACGCTTTTTCGCTGATTTTCGATGTAGATTTGCTATAAATATTTATCTTATCCAGCCTGATCAGGCAAAAAGTAGCCTACAACTGTCGAAGTCCGGCTTTGCGGTCACGAAACGCTAATTTGCCAGGCACAGATGGAGAAAATTCGAGCCGTTCCATCGCTGCGGTTATGACACTGCCCCTCTCTGCAGGACACTTTACTTCCTGTGAGGTCACTCTGTGCAGCGCAATGCAGGCTGCTTCCGCTTTGTACTCTTTGGTAGAATAGGAAACAATACTCCATGACATCGACAGATTCTCATCAGGTTCGTTCCTATTATGATACCTTTTCACAGCAACAATTAAAAACCGGCGTCAATATCCGCCACCGCACGATTCTCCGCAATCTCAAACAACTGGGTTTGCGGCGCGACAGCGCCGTGCTGGAGATCGGTTGCGGCATAGGCATCCTCACCCGCCTGCTCGGTGGTTATTGCCACAAAGGAATCATTGTTGCCACCGACATCAGTCCTAAATGCATCGAACTGGCTCAACAACACACCCGGCAAATGGACCATGTCCGCTACCACATCACCGATATGGACGATTTCAGCATTCCGGATAAATTTGATTTCATTCTTTTGGCTGACGTCCTGGAACACATCCCCCTGGAAAAACACACCGCCCTGTTCGCAACGCTGAAAAAACAGAGTCATCAGAATACAGCTGTCGCCATCAACATCCCGGATCCCTTTTTGCTGGAATGGTACCATGCACATGAACGGGAAAAACTTCAGATCATCGATCAGCCCCTCCATGCCAATCTTTTGCTTCAGAGTGTCTATGCCAATGATTTTTATCTGGAAACCCTGTATCGTTACGCATTGCATACCCGGGAGCCGGATTACCAATGAATGGTCCTGAAACTTCGCCGGAAGTTGGGCAGCATCCGACCTAAAAGCAGATGGCATTTGCGTCGGCAGTCGCTTTGGGCCAGAATTTTTTATTAATATCTTTTTATTTCCTAAGACGTCGAGCAGCGCTGAATTATGGTCAGCGCCAGGCATAAATGGTGGATTGTGCAAAACGCGCTTATATGGAAAAGCGACAAAACCTGTCCAGCGGCTTTTATGCCGCTCACGGCAAAAGAAAAGGACAGCTTGGCAGGTGAATGTTAATATAAACGATAAAATGAACCCGTATACAAAGAGAACAATTATAAAGAGAACCAGTAATTGCATTTGACCAAAAAGACGTTGTCCGGATAGACATTGAACAGTTCGCGCATATCGTGGCGATATGAAAAACGGCCCCCTTCGACAGAATTGCTGCGCCCCTGCGACCAGACCAGAAACAGGGTCGATCCGGCGCGGTACTCCCACCTCAGCACCAGATTCGAGCGGAACTGGCGGAAATTGAAATCGGGCTTGTCAAAGCGGAAATCCTCCTGGCCATCCGCGTCCTCGTCGATGGCATACTGATTATTTTCCTCGTCGTAATCTATCTCCTCACCGCCAAATGTTTCAAACTGATCGGAATGCACACTCGCGCGCGGCCGGGTGACGGATTTGAAGCGGGTATAGTTTCCGGCTGCGATGAATGGCTGGCCGTAATACTGAATCGACAGTTCGGGGGTCAGACAGTAGTCGAAACGCACTACCATGGCCAGGTTTTTCTGATCGATCCGGCCCATAATGTAGCGCGGCCCGCGGGTGGTCTCGATGGTATCGACGTACTGCAGATCCTCTGTGCCGAAAGAACAGGAGGGATTCAGGGAGAGGCTGAAGGCGGCAGAGGGACGCACCTCAATGCCAGCGGAATAATGGTTGAAGCGGGTAATGCCATCCTGATTGTGATAGTTCTGGCCGCTGCCGAAAAAGCTCAGCGTTTTACGGTCGTCGGTGGAGAAATTATACCAGATATTTGTGCTCGCCGGATAATAGATCGCCGGTCCTCCGCGCAGGGCGGATAGCCCCAGCCACCTGGTCTCATGGCTGATGCCGCCCCCGGCATGCCAGCTGTTGGTTAGGGTCAAGTTCACATTACAGTTTGCGCCCCTGCCGATGAATTCACCCCCGAAATTCCAGAACTGCCATTCATTGACGTTGGCATAAAACTCGCGCAGGATGCTGTGCGGCTTCAGCGTGCGATACTGCGCCCAGAAGACCTGGATGAGCTGATCCGCCTGGCGCATATAGCCGAGATCATTCAGTTCCAGGCCGGGTGTGCGCCAGATGCCCATGACGAGGAACCGCCAGCGTCCGCCGCCCACCTTGCCAAAGCTGGTGGAACCACCGGTGCCGGATAGTGTGGTTCGTGATGAATCCACTTCGATGTGATCCGCATCAGGACGCTGGAAATAGCGCGCCGATGAGGTCTGCGCCTCGAGCAGGGCTTCCTTGTGGCCGCGAATGTGGCTGAAGGCGGTACGGAAATCCACCAGCCAGTTCTGCTTGTTCCAGGCATGACGCAGATCGATACCGCCGGTATAGGCGGCGCGATTGAGAAAGTTGAGTTTGTCATCCTGGATGCGCCGATGGGTACCCGTCATCATCAGCCCGACGGAGGTGGCACCGGCGCCATAGTCTTTTTGCAGCCGGCTGACAAAATAGTTGCTCAGGGGTTCGACAGCCTCATGCTGCGAGGCCTCTCCGCTGCTAATTTCCGCCTCCTCAGGCTGCGTCATGGCATCGAGCACCCCGACCGAAAGGCCGCTGCGGGTCTTGCCGCTGAGTTTGAAGGCGCCCAGGATCGAGGTGTTGGCGGGCGCACGAAGATATTCATCCTCTTCAGTTTCGATTTCACGCTGCGGCGTCCGGCCGATGCGGCGGGAGTAAAAGAGCTGGTCCATGGAAAGATCGCCGTCCCCCATGACCAACCGGTAATCGAAAATGTTTTTGCCCTCGATGAAGAAGGGGCGCTTTTCTTCATAAAAGGTTTCAAAGGCAGTGAGGTTGACCTCCGAGGGATCGGCCTCGACCTGCCCGAAATCGGGATTGATGGTGAAATCCATGGTCAGGTCCGAGGTGACGCCCGCCTTGCCGTCCAGGCCGCCCTTGATGTGGCCGGTGCGGCCGGGCGCAAAGGGGTTGTCCGGATCCGGACGGCCCGTGCTCAGATCGCTGACGGCGTAGGGGAGCAGTTCAACGCGGTTGGGTTGGACGAGATTCTTCAGGCCGTGCAACTCACCGAAAAAGTGGACCATTCCTGAGGCATCCCTGGGGATGTGCTGCCAGAGGGTCAACTCATCCTTTCGTGTCAGTTCGCGGTAGATCTCGAGGCCCCAGATCTGCTCCGGCTGGTCCGGGTAGCGCAGCTGGCTGAAAGGGATGCGCATTTCCGCGGTCCAGCCCGAATCGTCGATGGCTGTTTTGGCGAACCAGACCGGATCCCAGCTTTCATCCTCGTTGTCGCCATCGTTGCTGAAGATGAGATCCTGTCTCACTCCGGCGGCGGTGACGCCGAAGGCGAAGGCCGTGCGGCGGTCGAAATAGCTGTCGAGGATGATCCCCGCTTCGTCCACCTCCGCATCGCCGTCGCGGCGGGTGAGGCGTGAACTGATTTTGTCCGCCTGCCGGTCGTGGCTGCGGATCAGCACATAGAGGTTGTCCGCGTCGTAGACGATCCTGAACCCGCTCTTCTCGCTGGCAGGCGCGCCATTGTCCGGTTCGTGCTGGGTGAATCCCTGACCGGGATCAGCTTGCTGCCAGACAGCGTCATCGCTCCGGCCGTCGATGACCGGTGCAGCGAGATCGCAGAAATGCGCGGTATAGATTTTCTTGCCGACATCCTGCGCCGTTCCCCCTGCGACGCTCATCAAAATCAGCATGAATAAAAGTTTTTTCATCGTGGCCGTCTCTCAGCAGTCAAGTGGGAAACAAATCGGGGGATTGTACCATCCGTTCCGGCCTGGCAGTTCGGGGGAAATGAAGAGACTCACCGCATTGACCATACTCTGCAGAGCTCTTCAAGGCTTCACCCACGGAAACATACAGATGGAACGATAAAGCGGAGAGAAAGTTACAGCTGCCTGGCAGGATTCCGGATATCGGTTCACATTGGCCGGCTCCGGTTCAGGCCCGGCACCGGACTCCGGATAAGCCCCGGCGGCTGGAGAACCCGCCGGGATGCAGAGAATAAAAAAAGTCACATTTATCTTGATCGCGTTCAATTATAGAATTATATTTGCCATCGTCGACCGGCTGCTTCTTTGGCACCCGCTGCCGGCCGGATCTGTGCCCGATTTTTCTGCCGCCGCCTGTTAAAACGTGCTCCACTTCAGCAAGGGAGTGAGATAATGAAAGCCATTCGTGTTCTGATCCTGGTATCAGTTCTTTCGGTCATGCCCGTCCTGCTTCAAGCCGTGCCCCAGGAGATCAACCTCCTGCCGAACCCCGGATTTGAGGCCCGCACGCTCAGCGGCTGGTCGGGGGTGGATTCGTGCCGGGTGGAGATCCATTCCCGCGCCGGCCACTCCGGAAAAAAGGCCCTGGCGGTGACGCCGCTGCGCGCGCGGGGAGGGGTCGCCTGCGATGTCGCAGCACTCCTGCAGCCGGGGTACCGCTATGAGGCCGGCATCTGGCTTCGCAATGCCGAGGCGGGATGGGGTCAGGTCGATCTCTTCCTGGCCTGGCAGGAGGCCGGTCAGGAGAAGCAGTTTCTCATCGGCCGCGCCGACTGCGACAAACTCGTCTGGACCAGCCTGGTCCAGACTTTCTTCGTCCCCGAAAGCGCGGCGCCGGGCAGCCTGCGCCTGATCTTCCGCAACGCCCTGGACCACATCGCTTTTCTCGTCGATGACGTGGTTCTGCGCCCGGCGCTGCAGCTGCGGGTAACGCACCCCGCCGCCGCTGCCGCACCCGAACTCCAGGCGCAGATGGGCCCAAAGCAGGACCAGCGCCGGGTGATTGCCGCCTCGATTCAACTCTTCGACATCCGCAACCAGGCCGCCGCCCGCTTCAGCCTTCCCCTGGATGCCCCCTTCTCCCCCTCCCTGCCCGACGGCTTTTACCGCGTCAGCGCTCATGCCCGGGACCTCGATGGCCGGCTTTTCACCGTTGACAAGAGCCTCCGCATCGGCCGGCCGGAGCAGCTGCAGCAGGAGCTCGCCGGGAAGGTCACTGCCCTCCTCTCCGACCCGGGGCTGGCCCGCTACCACGGCTGGATCAGCTACCTGGACTATATGATCGGCTATGCACAGCAGCGGGAGGGTGACGAAGGCGAACGGACCCTGCAGGCGCGCTACCGGCTGAGTCAGTGGCTGGACAGGATCCGGACCGATCCCGCCCTGCTGGATACCCTGAGCGGGGTGCAGGAGTGGGCTTACCTCTCCCGTGTTGATGATACCGGCCAGCCCTTCAAGCTCGCCATCCCGGCCGGATACGATCCCAACCGCACCTGGCCTCTGGTGATCGTCATGCACGGCTACGGCGGCAATCATCTCGAGTATTCCGGCGGCCTGCAGAGCAATCCCGACTATTTCGAACTGCACATCCTCGGCCGCGCCCGCGGCGGCTGGTATTACGACCTCTCCGAAGCCGATATCCTCGATGCCGTCGATTACGTGCGCGCCCACTGGCGCATCGATGACCGGCAGATCCATCTCAACGGCACCAGCATGGGCGGAGGCGGCACCTTCAGGATGGCCGCCCGCTATCCCGACCGCTGGGCTTCCGGCCGGCCGATCTGCGGCATGGGCCAGGACCAGATCATCCGCAACAGCCTCCACGTGCCCCTCTACTCCCTCCACAGCCAGGATGACCCCACTGTGCCGGTCCTGCTCTCGCGGGCTCCGCTGCAGGCGCTGCTGGCAGCCGGAGGGCAGGTGGTCATCGATGAGACCAACGGCCTCCAGCATGCCGCATGGAATTATCAGGAGGGCAATGCCCGCGCCCTGGCATGGATGACCGCCCAGGTGCGGCCCGACTTGAAGGAGATCCGCCATATCGATTTTACAGCCCGGGACCGTTATTCCTGCAGCGCCTACTGGCTCAGGGTGGCGGAGTGGGGCCGGCTGCCGGGGCCGGCCCGTTTTCAGGCCGTCGCCGGCCGGGACAACCAGCTCTATCTGACCCTGGATAATCTCCACGCCCTGCTCATCCGCACCGGATGCTCTCCCCTCGATCCCCGGCAGGCGTTAAAGCTCTCCGTCAACGGGGGGGTGCCCATCACCCTCTCCGCCCCTCTGCCCGACTCGATCCTGGTCAGCCAGAGTCCCGCAGGCTGGTCCGCTTCAGCCGCCGGGCCCGACACCGCCTCTTTTACCCTCCATACCCCCGGTGGTGTTCATAACCTCTACCATCGCGAGCCGCTGCTGATCGTCTACGGCACCGGGGGCGACGAAGCGGGGCGCAAGGCCATGGCCGCAGCCGCCCTCGCCGCCAGCAAGAGCGTCCACCCCGCCTGGGTGAGCGATCAGGGCGACATCAAGGACGGCGTGCCCAGCCATCACATTCTCTACGGACGGCTCAAGACCAAACCCGATACCGCAGTGACACCGGCCGATCTGGAGAGACACAACCTGGTGCTGATCGGCCGGGCGGAGGAAAACCAGCTGGTGCAGAGAATGGCCGGTCAGCTGCCGGTCCGCTTCGGCCCGGAGATCATCTGCTCCGACAGCCTGCGCCTGCCGGGCAAAGGCAGCATTATGGGACTCTATTTCTACAATCCCCTCGCCCCGGCGCGGCTCATCTACTGGGTGGCCGCAGACGATCCCTCCGCCTACCGGCCCGGGACCATGCTGCTGCAGCTGCAGGAGGAGAATCCTCTCGGCTGCGATCTGCTGGTGATCGGGGAGAATCCCTTCAGCCTGGTCAAGGTCCGTCATTTTGACAGCCGCTGGCGCTGGGCGTCCGGTCCTGAAAAGGCCGCTCCGATCGCCGACGCGGACAACAGTTTCGGCCGGATCGCGGCGCGCACCGCTGATGCGATGCGCATCGCCGGCGGCTCGGATTACGCCCTGCAGATGGTGCAGGCCCCGCCGGAGCTGCCCGCTGTTGCTGCGGGCATCACCACCTGGGCCGATATCGCCGCGCTCTACCGGGCGACCCCGATCGGAATCGTGGAGATGACGGGCGCCGAAATCCGGGACATAGAGCAAGTCCTGGCAAAGAGGCAGGCGCCGCTCCGCGTCTATCCGCAAGTGGAGGCCGGAATCGAACCCGCAAAAAATTACCGGGTAGCACTGCCCCTCAGCTTCCATCTTATGGGCCAGCTGAACGCTCTTGTCCGGCGCGTGCCGGACTCATTTCAGGTGCTCGATTTGACCCTTTTCAAGGCGATGGAGCAGGTCTTGTTTTAGGAGGAGAATAGAATGAAAGGAATTCTTGACCGGATCAGGAAAGAGCTGCAGCAGGAGGCGGACGAAAAAACCCGGCAGAGCGGTCTCAGGTTCTTCAAGGAGCCGGTCCAGCTCTACGGCATAAAATCCGCCGCCGTCGAGACCCTGGGAAAAAGATATCTCAAGGAGCTCCACGGCAGAAGCAAGGTGGAGATCCTGCAACTGTGCGAGGAGCTGTGGCAATCGGGTTATATGGAAGAGAGTTTTATCGCCTGCATGTGGGCCTACTCCCGGCGCAAGGAATTCACTCCCGAGGATTTCCCGCTTTTCGAAAGATGGGTTGATGCCTATGTCAGCAACTGGGCCGCCTGCGATACCCTCTGCAACCATACCATCGGCGCCTTCATCCAGAGCTACCCGGCCCATCTTGCCGATCTCAAGCGCTGGGCCCGCTCCCCGAACCGCTGGATGCGGCGCGCGGCGGCCGTCAGCCTGATCATCCCGGCCAGGCAGGGTGACTTTCTGCCGGAGATATTTGAGCTCGCCGACATCTTGCTTATGGATGAAGACGACATGGTGCGGAAAGGCTACGGCTGGATGCTCAAGGCGGCCAGCCAGGCCCACCAGCAGGAGGTTTTCGAGTTTGTCATGGCGCGCAAGGCGGTGATGCCGCGGACCTCGCTGCGCTACGCCATTGAAAAGATGCCGAAGGCGTTGAAAGAACAGGCGATGGCGAGGGAGCCGGATCGCAGGAAAGGCGGGATGAGATGAAAATACCACTTTATCAAATAGACGCTTTTACATCGAAAATCTTCGCCGGCAATCCGGCTGCCGTCTGTCTCCTGGACGAATGGCTGGAGGAGCCGTTGATGCAGTCGATCGCCGCGGAAAACAACCTCTCCGAGACCGCTTTTCTGGTCGAAAGCGGCCGGGAGTGCGAGATCCGCTGGTTCACTCCGGCCACCGAGGTCGCTCTCTGCGGCCACGCCACCCTGGCCAGCGCCTTCGTCGAGCTTTGTTGCCGTGCATGGCCGTCAGAGAGCATCCACTTTAAAACCCGGCAAGCCGGACCGCTGATCGTCGCCCGGAAAGGGGATCTTCTTGAAATGAATTTTCCCGCACGGCCGCCGCAGACCAGGGAAACGCCTTCAGGTCTCGGTGAAATTCTCGGCGTCAAGCCGTTGCAGGTGTTCAGTTCCGAGGAGGATTTGCTGGTGGTGGTGGAGGATGAAAAGGCCGTTCTCCAGGCCAGGCCCGATTTTGCCGCCCTGTTGAAGCTCGAGTCCCGCGGGATCATCATCACCGCTCCGGGCAGCCGGAGCGATTTTGTCTCCCGCTTCTTCTGCCCGGCTGTCGGTGTGCCCGAAGACCCGGTTACCGGCTCAGCCCACTGCGTGCTGATTCCCTACTGGTCAGCTGTTCTGGGCAAAAAGGAACTCCACGCTTTGCAGATCTCGAAACGGGGCGGCGAGCTGTGGTGCCGTGATGAGGGCGATCGCGTCAGAATTTCCGGCCGGGCTGCCCTCTATCTTGAAGGCACGATCGTGATTTGAGCCGGCGGATAGCCTCTGTGGCCAGGGCTGTCGCCTCGCCTGGAATGAAAACAGCGGGCGATACAGCTGTTGATCACAAGACCCTGGCCACCTGTTTCACCCCAGCACCGGCCGGCAGCCGGCGATTCACTTACAGCCTGCTCTTCGTCAAGGCAGAACCCTGATCTTGATATTACGAAACTCCACCTCGTCGCCGTGCTCCTGCAGAAGGATGTGACCCTCTTCCAGTTCCCCGAATTTCGGCCAGACTGCGTATTTGCTGCGTGAGACCAGCGCCTGCCACATCTGCGTTCCACGTTCATATTCCACCTGTTTGATGCCATTGAGAAAATGGGCGACCTTGCTGCCGTTGACGACGATGCGGGCCCGGTTCCAGCCGTATTTATTCTGACGTTTGGCGGTGTTCTCGGTTGGGGTATGGCGCAGTGCATCCGGTGCGATCAGATCGTATAGGGACGCCAGAGTACGGTTGCCTGCTGTGCCCAGTTTGGCGTCCGGATGCAGCTCGTCATCAAGAAGCTGAAACTCGCAGCCGATGGCCGAGCCTTCACCTTTGTTCATTTCCGGATCGACGAAATACTTGATGCCACTGTTGGCACCCGGCGTCAGCTTGAAATCGACCTCGAGTTCAAAATTACGGTACTTGTCTACTGTGATGATGTCGCCGCCGGCCCGCGACTCGCCGCCCGCGCTCTTCAGCACCGTGAGTACACCATTCCGGATCTGCCAGCCCTGTTCGGGAAAGGCTGCCAGTTTGGCCCCCCGCCAGCCCTGAGTCGTTTTTCCGTCCCAGAGCAAGCGCCAGCCCTCTGCGATCTCCCTTGGCGTCAACCGGTTGTCAAGATGGCTGATCTGGGGCACCGACGGCTCCTCCGGGGATTGCCAGCGTTCGAGCTCCTCGGTCATGATGCGGAGGTTGCGCCACTGCACCTTTTTGCCCTCATCAGCCGTATCCTGGCCGATGCTGTGGACCTGCAGAGCGATAAAGCCGGAGGGTGTCATTTCGTCGACGATATCGGCGGTCAGCTGACCATTGACCCAGACCCGGATACGGCTGCCGATGGCTTCGACACGATAGAGATTCCATTCACCGGGTTTGAAAGCCGTTTTGCCGGCCGGGTTGCATTCGAGATTGTAGAGCCAGCCACGGCGTGCTTCATCATAAATGCCGCCGCTCCAGGCGCGCGGGGAGGATTCAATCTCGATCTGATAGCCATGCACCCGTCCATCTTGATATTCGGGTATGCTGAGGCTGCGAATCTGGACGCCCGAGTTGAGGCCATCATCGACCATGGTTTCAAATTCAAGGATGAAATCGTCATACACCTGCTTTGTCGCAAGAAAAGAGTTCGGAACGTTGATCCTGCTGACGCCAGTGATAACCCCCTCCTTGTAGAGGAACTCGGCCTTGCCGTTGAGCAGTTTGAAATTTTTGAGATTCTTGCCGTTACATAGGTTCTGCCATTTCTCCTGTGCCTGCGCCGCCGTCAGCAGGCAGGCCAGCACCAACATCATCAACATAGTTGCGGTTTTTTTCACATTCAGCTCCTTGCTCCGTAAAAGACGATACTGTTGATGTCGCTCCCCGCTGACCTGGCCGGCGCGGGGCCGGATGGCAAGCTCCCGGCCCTTAGCACCCGGCTTCGAAGGCAGCACACTGCCCTGCAGGTGCACGGGAGATCAGCGATATCTGCTCACCGTCTCGAACATCGCCAGGATGTTCTCGACCGGCACTCTGCCGATGATATTGTGCACCTGCTGAAAGACAAATCCCCCCTCCCCCTTCATGATCTCGAGCTGGCTGCGGACATGGGCCCGCACCTGATCAGGCGAGCCCTGGGGCAGGATGGTCTGGGTGTCGCAGCCGCCGCCCCAGAAAGTGATCCGTCCCCCGTATTTCTTCTTCAGGGCATCCAGCTGCATGCCCCGCGCGCTGATCTGCACGGGATTGACGGCGTCGAGGCCGGCATCGATGAGATCCTCAAGCAGAGGCTCGATGCCGCCGCAGCAGTGGAGCAGGATCCTGACATGCGGCGCCAGCTCCTTGACCAGCTGCCACATGCGGGCGTGGTAGGGTTTGTAATAGAGGCGATATTTATCCGGACTGATCATGGGCCCGTTATTGGTGCCCAGGTCATCGCCGAATCCCATAATGTCAATGTAGGGGGCGACGGCCGGAAGCCACTTGTTGATCGATCTGCAATAGCCATCACAAAGCTTCTCCGAAAGGCGGATGATCTGCTCCGGATAGAGGGCGCTGTAGAGGAGATAGTTCTCCATGCCGTAGAGAGCCTGCGGCCCCTCGATCATCTTGCCGCCGAAGCTGGCCTGAATCGCCCGGCTGGTCGAGGCGCGCAGCCTTTTCGCGCCCTCGCTCAGCTCGGCCAGCCCCTCCTCATCCAGCTTCAAGTGTGATCCCGGCACCGGTGCCGCCGCGCGCATACTGTGGGCGGAGGCCGTATCGACATCGGAGAAATCGGTGTGTTCGAAATCGCTCCCGGCCAGAGGGTAAAGAATCTGCTCAAAAAAATCACAGCCCGGCTTTTGCACTCCCACCGGCGTACCGTCCGGCGCGAGCAGGAGCCACTCCTCACCCCGCTTCTCGAGGTTGGCCGCGGCGGGTATCTTGCAGGGGGTGCCATCCGGCAGGGTCCACTCTTTCCAGAAGCGCTCTTCATGCCAGAAGGCACGTCCCAGTTCGACGGTATCGACCTCGAGGGCCGTCAGCACCGGCTCCTCGATGATGGCCAGCTGCTGCATCATGTCGTAGACATAGATATCCCCGCTCGTGATGCCGAGCGCCCGCTTGACCCGGGCATAGGCCATGGCGGAGATGCCCGAAGAACGGTGGCCGCCGAAATCGATCGGGATCTTGTCGGGATTCCTGTAGTCGAGTGCTGACAGCACCCGTTCGCGCGAATTCATCATTACTTCCTCGCCTGATGGGATAGATGATCAGCTGAACTATAATACACCTTGCCTCCATGAGAACCCATTTATTGATCAGAACTGCCGATCCGGCGTGTCGCCGGGAGCGAAGAGCAAGGCGGGCAGATCGGTGATATGTTCCACCACCACAGTGGCACCCGCCCGTTCCAGTTCGTCCCGGGTGCCATAGCCGCAGAGCACACCGGCGCAGGGGGCGCCGGCCGCGACCGCAGAGCGGATGTCCATGGTGGTATCGCCCACCATCAGACAGCGTTCGACCGGGAGATTCAGCTGCTGCGAGGCAAAGCGCACCGGTTCCGGGTCCGGCTTGAGCCGGCGGGTCGTAGTGCGGCCGATGACGAATTCGAATATGCCCTGCAGCCGATGTTGAGCGATAAAGGCCTCGGCCTCGATTTCGCTGCGGGTAGTGACCACCCCCAGCCGGTAGCGGCCTTTGAGTCCGGTGAGCATCTCCACCACTCCGGGGATGATGTGAAAATCGTGCCGGCCGGGCCCTTTTATGCGCCCGAGGCGCTGCCAGAAATTGAGCAGGGGTTTGTCGATCCCGAGCCGGTCCAGAAGGGTGACCAGGCCATTGACAGGCGATTCCAGCAGCATGACCAGTCTCCGGGCTTTCACCTGGGGCTGGGGCAAACGCAGCCATGCCACCCAGCGGCTCACCCGCGCGGTCAACTGGTCATCGGTATCCATCAGGGTGCCGTCGAGATCAAAGAGCACCGCAGCGATTTGATCGGCGAAAGGGATCCCGGTCGGGGCGCGCTCACCAGGGGAGAGGGCCGGATGGCCGGGCTGCTGCTCGCTATCCAAATTATGGCCAGGGGGCATTCAGCTATTTCCTTCGCAAGTTAATTTAACTCATGACGGGCACAGGCCATCCAGTCGGCAAGTCCGAGCAGGCAATTCCAGCCCTGATCCCAATATCTGCGAATCTATCCCTTTTTTGGCAACATATCAAGCCCTTTTTTTTCGCCCACATCACAGCTGCCCGCCTGAAAATGACAGATACTCCTTGCATTTACCTTGAAAAGGAGTAACTTTTAAGCTATATTGAACCGGAAAATTCATCCAAGGAGGAAAAATATGGCCATACGCACATCATCAGCCGAATGGAAGGGCACACTTAAGGATGGGGCGGGAACCATGCGCCTGGGCAGCGGCGCCTACGAGGGACCTTTCACTTTCGCTTCACGCTTTGAGACCGGACCCGGGACCAATCCGGAGGAGCTGATCGGGGCCGCTCAGGCGGGCTGCTTCTCGATGTTTCTTTCGGCGCTCCTGACCAAGGAGGGGTTCGTGCCCGGCACGATCCGCACCACAGCAAAAGTTCATCTCGGGGAAGGTCCCGCCATCACCCTGATCGAATTGCACTGTGAAGCACAGATCCCCGGGATCACGGAGGAACTGTTCGCCCAACTGGCCGAGAATGCCAAGAAGAACTGCCCGGTCTCCAAGGCTCTGACCGGACCCGAGATCAGGCTGGAGGCCGCACTCGTCGGTTGAAAGCCCTGCGGTCAGTCAACTCTCCGGCGAACTCTGATCGATAGCCATCTTACGGCCGGTCAGTTTTCCAGAATCCCTTCGGCTACCGGCAGAATCAGCTTCACCCATTCAGCGTACATTTTGCCGGAAGGATGGAGCTGGTCCGGCGCCAGCAGGCTGAGATCAGCGGCCGCCTCCCGCGACCCCGGCGTGATATCGACATAGTGCACACCTGCTGCCAAAGCAAGCTCGAGGTTGAGGGCATTGAACTGATTGAGCGCCGTCCGGATCCGGGCGGGATTGCGCATCTCCGCAAAGGGGGTGACGCTGTAATCCGGGATTGAAACAACGATCACCCGCGCCGGATCAGCCTCCGCAAGCTCTACAGCCCGCGTCAGCAGGGCTGTAAATCCCTGCCGGTAGCTCTCCAGCGTCCTGCCCTGATACTGGTCGTTGACGCCGATCAGCAGCGTCACCATGTCATAGGGTGGGGTCACCTGCGCTGTTTGCATGGCCTGCAGCAGATTGGCAGTCGTCCATCCCGTCATGGCGATGATCAGCGGATCGGCCATATCGAAGCCCTTTTCGCGCAGCTGCCCAACCAGCTGATTGGGCCAGCGATCGGAGACGGGGACCGACTGGCCAATGGTATAGGAATCTCCCAGTGCCAGAAATGACCGCGCAGGTTCATCCACCGGTATTTCGTCGGGAGGGGCCGGTCGGACCGGATCCGTGCAGGAGACCCACACCAGCACGAGTGGCACCCACAATAAATATTTCAGTTTGATCTTCATGATGTTATCCTGACAGGTTTTGCCGAATAGAACACACAGCGGCTTGCGGGCTATTCCGTCCAGCCGAGCCCCGTGCGCTCACTTACGCAGTTTGCTGCATGATGAGAGCACAACCGCCGGGCCATCGGCACGAGCCGATCCGGCGCCTGCAAAAAGAGCGAACGGCACTCCGGGCTAAAGGTCCATTACAGATGCCAGGCCGGAGAGCAGTATGAAAAGCTCATACTATCCCGAGTGAGAGGTCAATCAACGGGTCCTGGACCAGACTTCAATGAGAAGAACAGAAAAGAGCGCATCATATCCCGGGATCGGGCTGATTCTGCTGGCCTTCACCGCCTTCATCGCACTGGGCATGCCCGACGGCGTGCTGGGTGTGGCCTGGCCATCGCTTCGGGCCGATTTCGGCCTTCCGCTCGATGCGATCGGACTCTTGCTCGCGGCCTCGACGGCGGGTTATCTGACCTCCACCTTTATGAGCGGACTCCTGGTCGGCCGGTTGGGTATTGGCACCCTGCTGGCAGCAAGTTGTGCCCTCACAGGAGCGGGTCTGATCGGCTATACCCTGGTCCCCGCCTGGTGGATGGTCGTCCTGCTGGGGGTAGCAGCCGGACTGGGCGCCGGGGCGATCGATGCCGGCCTCAACACCTACGCCGCGGCCCATTTCAACGCCGGCTTGATGCAGTGGCTGCATGCCTTTTATGGCGTGGGGGCGACCCTCGGTCCGGTCATCATGACCGCCGCGCTGACAGTGCTGCATTCCTGGCGGATGGGCTACATCATCATTGGAGGGTTTCAGCTCGCGCTAGCGGCTTCTTTCACGCTGACCCTGCCCGTATGGAATCAGCAGGGGGCAAAGGCCGTGGAAACCAGGCGCCTGACCGATTACAGAACTCCGCTGCGGAAGACCCTGCTGCACCCCGGGGCATGGCTGAGCATGCTGCTCTTCTTCCTCTACACCGGAGCTGAATTCTCACTGGGGACCTGGACCTACTCCCTTCTTACCGAGTCGCGCGGCATCCGTACGGAGGTGGCCGGATTGTGGGCCGGCAGCTACTGGGCTACCTTCACGGCGGGGCGGATTGCCGCCGGCCTCTACGCCGCCCGGACAGGCGTCGACCGCCTCGTGCGCGGCAGCCTGCTCGCTGCCCTGCTCGGAGCCCTGTTGATGTGGTGGAATCCCGCCCCCGCAGCCAATCTCACCGCGATCGTCCTGACCGGAGTGGCCATCGCCCCCATTTACCCGGCCCTGACCACAGGGACCAGCCGCCGCGTGGGGGTGAGCCATGCCGCCAATACCATCGGTATGCAAATGGCAGCGGGATCGCTGGGCTGCGCAATCATCCCCGCCCTGATCGGCATTCTCGCCCGCCGTATCTCGCTGGAGGTCTTTCCGCTCGCACTGGCCTCTCTTTTCGTGACCCTGCTCGCACTCCATGCCCTGGCCGGCCGATCGGGCGGGGAAACCAGACCTGCGCCGGCTACTTTCCCGCAACCTTCTCAAAGAGTATAGCCCGGAATGGAAATCGTGGAGAAGAAATATTTCGCCGGAGTACGGACCGTCTTCCGCTCCTTCCGCTACCGCAACTACCGCCTCTTCTTCGGTGGACAAAGCATTTCCCTCATCGGGACCTGGATCCAGCGCATCGCCACGCCATGGCTGGTCTACGATCTCACCGGTTCGGCCTTGCTGCTCGGCGTCGTGGGCTTCGCCGGACAGATCCCTACCTTTTTTATCGCCCCCTTCGCGGGAGTGCTGACCGACCGCTTGAACAAATATCATATCATGATTGCCACCCAAATGGCGGCCATGACCCAGGCGATGGTGCTGGCCCTGATCTATTTCAGCGGAGACATCCGCATCTGGCATATCATCCTTCTGAACACCATTCTCGGTTGTGTCAACGCCTTCGACACCCCGGCCCGGCAATCGTTCATGATCGAGATGGTGGAGAAACGGGAGGATTTGAGCAATGCCATCGCCCTCAATTCTTCCATGGTCAACGGCGCCAAGCTGCTCGGTCCCTCCATCGCCGGCATGCTGATCGCCCTGACCGGGGAGGGGGTCTGTTTTCTGATCAACGGCGTGAGCTATATTTTTGTCATCACCTCCCTGCTGCTGATGCGGGTCACCCCCGGAAAGCCGGCCCGGCGGAACACTTCCATTTTACGGGAGATGAAGGAGGGCGTCACCTACGCGCTTGAATTTGCGCCGGTCAAGTACATCATCGCCCTGCTCGCGCTGGTCAGCCTGATGGGAACCTCCTATACTGTGATCATGCCGGTCATGGTCAAGGAGGTTCTGGGGGGAGGGCCCAACACCTTCGGTTTTCTCATGGGCGCTTCGGGCATGGGGGCGCTCGCCGGCGCTCTCTATCTGGCCTCGCGCCGGAGCGTTGTCGGCCTCTTCAAGTTCATCCCCGTGGCCGCCGTCCTTTTCGGAGCCGGTTTGATCGCCCTCTCTTTTTCACGCTTCATCCCCCTCTCCCTGGTGCTGATGATCTTTGTCGGACTGGGCAACATGCTGCAGATGGCCTCGAGCAATACCCTGCTGCAGACCATCATCGATGATGACAAGCGCGGGCGGATCATGAGCTTGTATGCAATGGCCTTCATGGGCACCCTCCCGTTCGGCAGCATCCTTGCTGGATCGATGGCCAGGCTGTTCGGCCCGGACAGTACCATACTGCTGGGCGGTATCACCTGCCTCGCCGGCGGCCTTTTCTTCGCCCGCAAGCTGCCGGAAATCCGTAAAATCATCCACCCGATCTACATCCGTCTGGGTTTCATCCCCGGAGAAGTGGCGACGGGGATTGAGAGCGCCACTGAACTCGCCGCGGAGCCAAGAGAATAGGCCGGGGCCCACGGAAAAACGGTTTGATCACCATCCGGCTGTAAAACGGCGAAGGCGCTTTTCCTGAAATATTTCGGCCGGGACGAGGGTAGACAAGGGGAGTAATACAGAGAACTGGAGAGCGAGTGCCGGGGCAGCCGATTGCAGCCCGCCCGGCTGCAACTGATCGTACCCCGGTCTGACATAAAGCGGGATGAGAGTGCCGGAAGGCGCTTTTTTTCATTCCGATGGCTGGTTACCTGCACCAAAGAAAGGAAGCAAGACATGGAAGAGCGGCAAAATATCAGGAAAGAGGGGTGAAGCGGCCACAAGAGTTGTACCGGTTTTCATGATCTGCATTCTGCTGCTCTCCGGAGCGGCCGCAGTGGCTCAGGAGGGTGATGTACATCGGCCGCTGCGGTTTATCACGCGACTGGCAGGCACCGGCTCGACCG
>JAKQKF010000117.1 GCA_029560815.1 bacterium | reverse complement strand
CCGCGTCTGGATCACCGACTCCCAGAACCACCGCGTGCTGATGTATACGGAAAAACCCATTACCCCGCCGGACAAACCGGTCTACGCCACCCAGCCTCTCGATCTCAAGCTTTTCACCGAGAGCGCGGATCCTGATTTCTGGGACCACAGCTGGGGCTATGCCAACGCCCCCAGCCTGCTGGAGCGCTATAACAACAACGACAAAATCCCGGTCGACACCACTGAATCCTATTCGGGCGGCACCAGCCTCCGCCTCGCCTGGACCTCCAAGGCCGGCGGCGAATGGGGCATAGCCATCGCTTCTCCCAACTGGGTTAAAATGGACCTGAGCTGGAAAGACAGCCTCGCCTTCCTGGTCCACTCCGCGACGCCCCTCTCTCCACGGGAACTTCCGCACCTTTTCCTCGAAGACATTACCAACCAACGCTCGGAAAAGATCGCCCTCTCCGCCTGCGTCGATACTGTCAAGGCTGGCTGGTGGACCCGCATCGCCATCCCTCTGGAGGCTTTTTTCACCGGGAGCAGCGGAGCCGACCGCAGCCGCATCAAGACCATCTTTTTCACCCAGGGTGAAGCCGACGAGAATCCGCACTCCCTCCTGCTTGACGAGATCCGCTTCACCGGCGGCGCCGATTTTGCCGGCAAGCGCGTCGTCGTTGTGCTCGGGGCAGGTGTCCCGGAGGGCGCCGGGGCGACCACAGCCGACAGCAGCTGGGTGGGCCGCTACCGCGCGCAGCTCACCGCCGCCAGCGACAAATTTGCCGTCATCAACCTCGCCGTCAGCGGCATCAACAGCTACCGGCTCCTGCCAGCGGGCAGCGCCATTCCCGAGGGGTTCCTCTTTCAGCCCTGGGAGAACAACAATCTCTCCTTCGCGGCCGCCTTCAAGCCGGAGGCCGTCATCCTCAATCTCTCCTTCGAGGATGCCGAGCAGGGATTCACCAAAGAGGCGCAGCTGGCCAACCTGGACAGCCTTGCCGCTTTCGCCTTGCGTAACAAGCTGAATGTCTGGGCGACCACCACCATGCCGCGCAATTTCAGCGACGTCGCCAAAAAACAGAACCTGATCGAGATGCGCGATGCCATCCTCGCACGTTATCCCCAGATCATCAATCTCTGGCCGGTGCTCGCTGACGCCCAGGATGATCTCAATCCGCTCTACCGCGCAGGGGACGGCTTTAACCTCAACGATGCCGGCCACAAGGCGCTCTATGAAACCATGCTCGCCGCCGAAATCGTGCCGCTGCCCGGCCCCAAGCCGGTCTATATCTTTGATCCGCTCGATCTCAAGGTCTTCACCGATGCCCGGACAGGCACCTACTGGGATGCCAGCTGGGGCTTTGTCAATGCGCCCAGTGCGCTCGAGCTTTACAACAACGACAAATACCCCCTGAGCAGCGACTATGTCTACGACGGCCATTACAACCTCAAACTGCGCTGGACCTCCAAAAGCGGCGGCGACTGGGCGATTGCGGTGGCCAACGAGGGCTGGCTCAAAATGGATGCCACCTGGAAGGACAGCCTCTCTTTCCTCGTCTACTCGCCCAGGTGATCCCGGCCGCCAGCCTGCCCAAGCTCTTTCTGGAGGACATCGGCAGCGTCAAGACCGACCGTTTCCCCCTTTCCGATTTCCACGGCGATATTCCCGCCCATGCCTGGTCACGGATCGTTGTGCCCTTGCAGCCTTTCTTCGACCATCCGGGACAGGCCAAACTCAATCAGATGAAGACGGTCTTTTTAAGCCAGAACGCGGCCGACAGTCAGGAGCATACCCTCTACATCGATGAGGTGCGCCTGACCGGAGGCAAGGAGTTTGCCGAAAAACAGGTCGTCGTCGTAATCGGCTCCTCCACGGCTGAAGGCACCGGCGCCAGCCCGGCCGACAGCGCCTGGGTCAACCGCTACCGCAGCTACCTGCAGAAATACAGCTCCGAGTTCGAGGTGATCAATCTCGCCATCGGTGGATTCTCTTCCTACCGGGTCATGCCCACCGGGTTTGAACCGCCGCCGGACCGGCCCTATTACCCGCGCGAGA
>JAKQKF010000005.1 GCA_029560815.1 bacterium | reverse complement strand
CCGTAATCATCATCGCCACCCCCGCCGGTCAGCTCCACGAAATGGGCGCCCTCTTCGTCGCCCTGACCGCTGCTGCTCAGGGCTGGCAAACCCAGTACCTCGGCACCAGCCTCCCCGCCCATGAGCTGGCTGCAGCAGCGCACAGACTTGATGCGCGCATCATCGCCCTCAGCCTCATCCAGCCCTCAGACGATCCGCAGCTTCCCCTCCAGCTGGAGATTCTTCGTAATCTGGCCGGCAGTGAGACGATACTGATCGCCGGCGGCGGCGCTGCCGCCCTCTTCGCTCCCCTGCTCGACCGCCTCTCCATCCATCTTATCAACGGGATCGCCCAGCTCCGCGAGTTTCTCGCCCGTGAGCGAGGCCTCGGCCAGCAACCGCAGCCCTGACTCCACAATAAAAAAGCCCCGATTCCTTGCGGTATCGGGGCTTTTTTTAAAATCTGCTGCTTACTTCATCAACACCATCGATTTGGTCGCGCTGTAGGCTCCGGCCTGAATGCGGTAGAAATAACGCCCGGAGGGCAGCCCGCTGGCGTCGAAACTGAATGAGTGAGCGCCGGCGGAGAGCTCGCCCATTTGCATCGACGAGACCTGACGTCCTGCGACATCGAAGACCTGCATCTGCACCACCTCACTGCCGGGGAGATAGAAATTGATGCGGGTGACGGGATTGAAGGGATTGGGATAGTTCTGCTGGACAGAAAATCCCTCAACACGGACAACCCCATCCTCGACACCCGTCAGAGCGGCCGCCGACTTGCGCAGAGTGGGTGCCGGCAGCGCAATTACCGTGCCATTGGGCAGGGCGGCGAAAAGACCGAAAGCGGCACCGTTCTTGTTCTGGTCCAGCGCGAGAAAACCGGAAGCGAAGACTACCGCTGCGCCGCTGCCCAGCCCGCTCAAATCAGCGGCGTAGGAGGCAACCACGGTTCCAGGCACACCGGCCGGGGTGATCTGAAGAGTGTAGCTTGCCGGAGCGACCGAAAGGTATCCGCTGAAATCACCGAAAGCCAGTGCAGGGACCAGAGGATCAACAAGTCCGACCACCCTCACATCTACCGTCGGTGCATCAGTAGCTCCGTGGAAAGCGCTCAGCATCACCTCGCCCGCGGGAGCGGACTCGCGTCCGGCCGCATTGATATAGAGATTAAAGCCGGTATTCTTGCCGCCTGGATTAACCGCAAATTCGGCCGGATTGAGCACACCGGAGGCCATCACAACGTAGGTCTTGCCCGGTTCAAGGGTCACCGGAAAGGTGGCCAGAGCCTGAGCAGAAGAGGTGCTGGTTCCGGGGGCCACACCAATGCGCAGTTCAGTATTCGAGGGAACATCGATGTAGGGCGTCGCTGCGCGGAAGGCAAAATTGTCCAGCAGCAGCGCATCGTTTACATAGATGTCCACGGCTGCCGCAGCAGGATCGGCCGCGTTATGGATGACCTGGAGTCGCGCCGGCTGGGGCTGGGGTTTCTCCGCAACCGGCAGTTCAATCACTGTGCCGTTGGGATAGGCGACGAAGAGACCAAAGGCTTCGCCGTTGCGATTGGCGGAAGGATTCAGAAAACCGGAAGCAAATATGACACCTACCTGGTACTTGAGGGCGGAAAGGTTCGCAGCGTAAGAGGCGACCACGGTCTCGTTATCCCCGGCCGGGGTGATGTCGAGGACATAGGAGCCCACCGGGACGCGGATATAATCCGTGATATCCTGGTAAGCGGCACCCTTGACGATGGCGCCGACACCGCGAGCAATCACATCCACGGCGGGGGCGTCGGTGCTGCCATGAAAGACGACAAAATCATAATTGCCGGGCTGGCGCTGTTTCTGTGTCATCCGGTCCTTGATGTAGAGATTGTTGCTGGTCTTGCGGCCCTCCGGATTGGGGGCGAAAAGACCGGGTTTGAGGACCCCGCTGGCAAAGGCGACGTAATTCACACCCTCATTCAGGGTGACCGTGTAATTGTCCAGAGCCTCAACCGAAGAGCTGCTGTACGAGGGCGCAAGCTCGACCGTGAGGGGAACGCCGGCCGGCACGTCTAAAAACTCGGTCGCCTGACGAAAAGAAAAGTTGTCAAGCAGCAGACCTCCGTTGACATAAATGTCGACCTCCCTGAGGCCGGGATCCGCCGCGTTGTGTATGATCTGCAATCCCGCAGTGGACGCTGATTCAGCAACGTTCGCGCCGGCAAGTCCCAGCACGATTAGGGCCAAGAACATGATGCTTTTTTTCATACTGCCTCCTGTTACTGTTGACGATTCATCCGAGTGGACAGTCGGTTAGATGCGCAAGGTAGCCAGATCTTGATTATTTTATGTCCACTATTTGTCTAATTATTGTACCCAATGTAACCAGGAGACAATGCCTCGTATTCCCGAAATAATAAATTTTTTATGTCGGATCTTTCGGTGAGGAAAAGCCGGCGAGCTGCAGATAACAGTTTGGATAGAGTGGTGATACGAAAAAGTCCGTGACGGCTCGTCACGGACTTTTATTTTTTACTCCTCATCCTCAGCGGTCGGGAGAAAAAAGGCTGCATGCACAGGCGGTGGGCAGGGGCGTTCCAGCCCCTTGACCGCCCGCCAGATCACCTCGTTGAAAAGGTCATCCGGGCAGCGGTCCTCCTGCGCCCAGTTGAAACTCTCGCTCAGCTCCGACCATTTGCTTACCTTGATATTCTTCTCATTCAGATCGATATTGATCGGCCGCACGGCATAAGGGGCGTGGCCGGTGGTCTGGGCGAAGCAGCGCCACATCGGCGTCGCCGCGGCATCATACTGGCTCATCGGCGGCAGGCCGAGGATGAGCTCGATGGTGCGCAGCATTGAGGAGGTGGAATAGAGAGTGTGGTCGACAAAAGCGCTCTTGACGAATCCTCCGGCCACGAGGGCGACAGTGCGGTGGGCATCGACATGGTCAGGACCGTTCTGGGCATCATCCTCGATAATAAAAATGGCGCTCTGGTTCCAGATCGGATGGTGGCTGAGATAGTCGACGAAGAGGCCGATGGTCAGGTCATTGTCGGCGACATGAGCGAAGGGAGTGGGTTTGCCGACGCCGAGCCCCTCGGTATGGTCATTGATGAAGCGGATGGTGTTGAGCTGCGGAACGCTGCCGGCGGCATAGAGGGAA
>JAKQKF010000083.1 GCA_029560815.1 bacterium | reverse complement strand
GGCGGCTATGGCAAGGGGCGCAAGGGCAAGCCGGCGGACTCTAAACGCAGCTTCGGCCGCAAGGGCCCGGGCAAATGAGCACGCCGCACCGCCTCTTCCGCGTCTGCACCACCCTGGATGACCTCGCCAAGGCCTATATGGTGCGCGCCATCGTCTTCATCGAGGAGCAGCAGGTGGCCTATGCCGAGGAGGTCGACGAGCTCGAACACAGCGCCCTGCATATCCTCGGGGAGATGGATGGCGAACCAATGGCGGCCGCGCGCATGCGCTTTCTCGGCGAATACGCCAAGCTCGAGCGCATCGCCGTGCGCAAGTCCTGGCGCGGCCGCGGACTGGGCCACGAGCTGGTTGAATACATGCTGGAGCTGGCCCGGGAGCGGGGATTCCACAGATTCAAGATGCACGCCCAGGCCCACCTCGTCGATTTTTACCGGGTGCACGGCTTTGAGCCGAAAGGCGAGATGTTCCAGGAGGCCAGGATCGACCATTTTCTGATGGTGAAGGAAGAGGAGTAGCGGCGCACACCGCCCGCTTTAAAAGCCGCCCGGAGAGGGGCGGCTCGCGGGGATGGCGGAGCGAAAAAAAAAGCCACCCGGTGAGAGGTGGCTTGAAAGCATGAGCGGAAACGGGCGGCCGGACAGGCTTTGGTCAGCCCCGCGAAACCCGCTCGAGATATTTGCCGGTGCGGGTGTCGATCTTGATGACATCGCCCTCCTTGATGAAGAGGGGGACGAGGATCTTGGCGCCTGATTCAATCGTGCAGTACTTGGTGACGTTGGAGGCCGAATCGCCGCGCACGCCGGGCTCGGCTTCAACGACTTTAAAATCGATGTTGCCGGGCAGTTCCGCTGTCAGCGGCGCCCCCTCGAGGAAGCGGATGAAACACATCCCCCCCTCCTTGAGGAAGCGGGTCTGGTCGCCGAGCATCTCGGCGGCGATGAAGGTCTGGTCGTAGGTCTCGGTATCCATGAAATAGAGGCTGCCGTCGGACTCATAGAGGTACTGCATCTCTTTTTCGTCGAGGCGGACCGCTTCGATGTTGTCGGTCATGCGGAAGGTGTTTTCGATGACGCGGCCGGTCTTGGCGTTCTTGAGTCTGGTGCGCACCATGGCGCGCCAGTTGCCCGGGGTGACGTGCTGAAACTCGCTGATAATCCAGATATCGTTGTTGAAGCGAATGGCCATGCCATTGCGGAATTCGGAAATTGCAGCCATAGGGACTCCCTTTTACGTTTTATCTCAGCTTTTATTTTACATACTTTTTAGAACAGATGCAAGAAAATATCTCGCCGTCCTGATCGAGCCGCGTTTTACGGCGCAGAAAGGACTTGCATTTATCCTGCGCCGGCGCTAACTTTTAAAAAACCCTGCACTATCCGTCCCGGGCAGGAACAGATCCATAAGGAGAGCGTGATGTACGGAATCGACAGCGCAGTTCTGGTATGGTTTTTCATCGGCTTTTTGCTCATCATCACCGAACTGGTGATGCCCGGTTTTATCGTCATCTTTTTCGGCGTCGGCGCCTGGGTGACCTGCCTCCTGCTCGAGCTGGGGCTCATCCACTCCTTCAACGCGCAGCTGATCGTCTTTCTGCTCGCTTCCGGGGCCTCCCTCCTCCTCTTCCGCAAGCAGGGCAAAACCCTCTTCGACGGCAAGAAATCGGGCAAGCTCGGCCCCTTTGAATCCCTGGACGATTACGTCGGCAAGCGCGCTGTAGTGGTCGAGGCGATCAAGCCGGGCGATCCCAACGGCAGGGTGGAGTTCAACGGCATGCTGTGGAGCGCCGAATCCGCGGAAACGATCCCCGCCGGCACACCCGTCGAGATCATCAAACGTGAAAATCTGACCCTGGTGGTAAGATCCATAGCCTCATAACCCCGCCCGGCGCCCGGATGGAAGCGGCGCTATGAGCCCCGCAGGCGCCCGTGCCGCTGGCCGTTCAATCCTCTTCGAAAGGAGCATTCCATGCTGCAAGCCGAAACCCTGATCCTCATCGGACTCATCATCCTGGCAATCATCATCCTCTCGAAATCGGCCAAGGTGGTGCCGCAAAAGACCGTCTACATCGTCGAGCGCCTCGGCAAGTACAGCGGCACCCTCGAGGCCGGCTTTCATATCCTTATCCCTTTCATCGACCGCATCCGCTACATCCATTCCCTCAAGGAGAACGCCATCGACGTCCCGGAGCAGTCCTGTATCACCAAGGATAACATTCAGGTCGACATCGACGGCATTCTCTATTTTGTCATCGTCGACCCGGTCAAGGCTTCGTACGGCATCAACGACTATGCCTTCGCCTCGATCCAGCTCGCGCAGACCACCATGCGTTCCGAGGTCGGCAAAATCGATCTCGACAAGACCTTTGAGGAGCGGGAAAAGATCAATTCGGAGATCGTTGCCGCGGTCGACAAGGCCTCGATGCCCTGGGGGCTGAAGGTGACCCGCTACGAGATCAAGAACATCGTCCCGCCGCCGAGCATCAAGGACGCGATGGAGAAGCAGATGCGCGCCGAGCGCGAAAAGCGCGCCCTCATCGCCGAG
>JAKQKF010000069.1 GCA_029560815.1 bacterium | reverse complement strand
CCTCGGCTGCGGTGAGGCCGGCTTTGGGGTTGACGCCGAGAAGGGTGAGGATTTTTTCACAGCGCTGCCGGTAGGGCAGTTCACCGCTGAAAAGGAGGGGATCAGCCATTAAGGGTACCGGTTGGTGAGGAAGGCAGGAGGCGAGCGGTCCCTGCCTGCCGGATTATATGATTTGTCTAATATAGTTTACTTTGGGCAAATAATCAAAGGAGATTTTTTTACCAGGGTACCCCCTGATTCTGGGTACCACTTGACCGCTGTGCGCCGTCCCCTGCAGAAATCTGGTTCGCATCCGGCACCTTGTACCGCGTACCCTGTAAAAATCTCGTTCCCATCCAACACCTTGTGCCACGTACCCTGTAAAAATCTCGTTCCCATCCGGCACCTTGTGCCGCGTCCCCTGTAAAAATCTCGTTCCCATCCGGCTCCTTGTACCGTGTATCCCAATCCCTCCAGACTATCTCCATCATACTCGCAGCGTGTGTCCCGGCCGAAGAGGCAACCTTTTAAAATGCCGGTTCCCGCCTCTAGTTCACTATTTTATTTTTATCCGGGTGGGACCAATACTTTGAGGGGTATTGAGAGAATTCTCTGCAATGGAAGGGAGGGGGGCATGCCTGTGAAATTTAGCCGCAATGTGCAGCTCGAGGCAGCAGAAAAATGGAGATTTTGTAAAAAGTGCTTGACAATGCCCGGCGAGTTTGCTATACTTAATTGCACAAACGTTTGTTCTATCCTTTGCGGCGAGTTCCTCCACCCCCAGCACGGGACGGCGCTCTCATGTCCACCACCATCACCGACATCGCCACCAAAACCCACTGTTCGGTATCCACGGTCTCGCGAGTGCTCAACAAGCAGGCCAAAAAATACCGCATCAGCAAGGAGAAGGAGCGGGTCATCCTGCAGGCCGCCAAGGAATTGAACTACCGCCCCAACCATCTCGCGCGAGGCCTGCGCCTTAAAAAGACCCAGACCATCGGTCTGGTCGTCCCCGACATCTCGAACCCCTTTTTCGCCCATGTCACCCGGGTCATCCAGACCTTTGCCTACAGTTCCGGCTACAGCCTGATCGTCTGCAACACCGATGAGAATCTGCAGACCGAGATCGACCAGATCGAGCTGTTGAGGAGCAAGGGCGTCGACGGCTTTATTATCATGCCCGTCGGTGTACGCTATTCTCACCTGCAGACCCTGCTGGAGGATGAAATCCCGCTGGTGCTCCTCGACCGCTGTTTCGATGACCTGCAGACAAATTCAGTAATTGTAAATAATTACAAAGGTGCCTTCGAGGCGGTTGAACATCTGCTCGGTTTTGGCCATTCCCGCATCGCCATCATTCAGGGGCTGGCGGACACCCACACCAACCGGGCTCGTCTGCAGGGCTATCGGGATGCCCTGCAAAAATACAGCATTCCCCTCGATGAGAACCTCATCGTTGGCAATGACTTTAGAAAACAGAACGGCTATATCGAAACCAAGATCCTGCTCAAACTCGAACACCCGCCGACCGCCCTCTTCACCACCAGCGACCTTATCACCCTGGGCGCACTCCAGGCGATCAATGAAGAGGGCTGCAGGATTCCCGATGAGATCTCCCTGGTCTCCTTCGACGATACCGATTTCGCCCCCTTTCTTAACGCCCCTCTTACCGCCGTCAGCCAACCCAAGGAACTGATGGGGGAGATCGCTGTCAAACTTCTCATCGAAGACCTCAAGAGCCAGGGCCATAAAGAGAAAAAGCGCATTGTACTGGAACCTCAACTCATCATCCGCAAATCCGTCGCGCACTATCCACCAGTCCACAACTGAACCAGTTCCAAGCGCTGTCATGTTCTACCTGTGACCGCTCAGCACCATGAAATGATGAAGTGTATGAAATGGGACTATTTTGCGCAAACGTTTTCACAACCCAGGCTTGAGGATTTCTCCTATGCGAAAAATCAACCGCCTTACCACCCTGTCCCTGGCTATCATCGCCGCCGCTTTCATCCACTGCGGCGACGATAACGATGACCTCCTCGCACCCTACACGGGCAGCCGACCCCTGCAGTGGCTGCACGTCACGAAAAGCACTACTCCCGATATCCAGTGGATCGGCGGCCGCGTCGCCGCCGTCGGTGTCAACAGGGGCAGCCGCGCCGCCTTCGACTCTACCCTGATCTGGCTGCGCACCAGCCCCGATAACCAGATCGGCTCATATATCACCTTCGGCTCAAATCCCGATCTCGCCGCCATCAGCAGGGCCGGCGGAAACCCCGCCGCCTATCTGACCGACTCCACGCAGTATACCTTCTGGCTTGCCGATAAAAGCGCCCTCACAGACGGCCGCCCCGATACCGCCAGCAACCCCTTCACCTTCATCGACACCTCCTTCGTGATGAACATCCTGGTAAGGGGCAAAGTCGGCGGCGAAAGGAACAGCCAGGGCAAGGAACTCGTCGATATCGTCATCACCCGCAATGAAACCATGCTCGAGGATAGCTATACCATCACCTGGACTCCGGCAGAGGTCGCTTTCCGGCAGATCGCCATCCGGACCAGCTCGCTGGGTGGTTTCACCGATCTCCTCTGGCACATCGTCACCCCCGATTCCCTGCCCGACAACATCCATCCCCCGGTCAGGATCGGCATCGCACCCCCGGGCACCGAAGAGGCTGTCGCCTGGCCGGAGAGCGGCTTCATCAAAAACAAGGTCCAGATCCTTTGGATGACCAACAGCAAATGGAAAGTCAACAACTTTGCCCCCACGGCCGCCGGCTACGCCTGGCTGCGCCTCTATCCCTTTGAATGATGCCCCCTTCACGAAAGGATGCGACCTTGAAAAAACTTGTCCTTTGCGCCCTCCTGTTGGGGCTGCTCCTGCAGACCTCCTGCGGGAAAAAAGAAGAGGCGGCCGGTGATGGCCGGACGGTCGTCACCTTCTGGCACAGCTTCGTCTCCTCCACTGTACCCGCGCTCAATGAGCTGATCGCCAAATTCGAAAAGGAAAATCCGGCCATCCAGATCAGGGCGCAGTACATCCCCACCGGCGATGCCCTGATCCAGAAGCTGATCACCTCGGTGCAGAGCAAAACCGCGCCCGATATCTCCTGGGTCCATTCCGATTATCTGCAGGATCTGGTCGAGGCTGACGCCATCTACAAAATGGATGATTTCATCGCTGGGCCCGACGGTCTCTCCGAGGCGGAGTTGGCCGACATCTATCCCGCCCTCATCCAGTACGCCTCCTGGCGCGGCACCCTCTACAGCATGCCGATGGAGGCGACCAATCTCGCCCTGCTCTACAATCGCGACCTCTTCCGCAAGGTGGGGCTCGATCCCGACCGGCCTCCTCAGGACTGGCACGAGCTGCATGAGTATGCGAAAAAGCTCACCGTGGACGCCGACGGCGACGGCATCTTCGAACAGGTTGGCTTTTCACTGCCGGTTTTTCCCGCCACCGGCCCCCTCGGCGGCTGGATGGTCTGGCAGTGGCTGCCCTTCCTCTGGCAGGCGGGGGGAGAGCTCATCAATGAGGAGCAGACCAGCGTCCTCTACAACAGTGAGGCAGGCGTCGCCGCCCTCCGGCTCTGGCAGGAGATCTACCGTGATCTGAAGCTGAGTTCCTACACCACCGATTACGACGTCGCCTTCGCTTCCCAGCGTCAGGCCATGGCTCTGGATGGCCCCTGGAACCTGCCGCGTTATGCCACCCTGTTGAAGCATTTCGACTGGGGTTTTGCTCCCCTGCCGCAAGGGCCGGCCAAAAAGGCGACCATCATCGGCGGCGAATATCTGACCATCTTCAAACAGAGCAAACATCCCGCCGAGGCCTGGAAATTCATCAAATGGATCATTCAGCCCGAGAATCAGGCCTTCTGGGCGATCAAATCGAGCTATCTGCCGATCAACCATTCGGTGCTGCAGGTGCCCGAGTTCCAGAGCTATCTGGCGGCCCACCCCGCTTTCAAGGTCTTCGTCGATGAGCTCGAATACAGCCTGGCTTCGCGGCCGATAGATTTTCACGGCCTGGAGATCACCCGTCACGTCGCTGAGGCCCTCGAAAAGGCTACGGTCGGCGATCAGGACCCCGCCGCCGCATTGAACGAGTCGGCGCAAAAATCGAATGCCCTGCTCCAGAGCGCGGCCAAATAGAGAGCCCCACTGATGACCGTGACCCGGAGAACAAAAACCGCCAGCAACCGCCTGCAGGGCAGGGATGGACTTCATGCCCTGCTCTTCCTGTCGCCGACGCTGGTCATTTTCACAACCTTTGTCATTTTTCCGGTTTTTTTCTCCTTTTATCTCAGCTTTCATCAGTGGAATATGTTCAGTTCGCAGACCTCCTTTGTCGGCCTCGCCAATTATTCTCGCATGCTGCGCGATCCGGAGTTCTGGACGGTGGTGAAGAACACCCTGGTCTACACCCTGGGCACAGTGCCGCTCAATATGGCCATCTCCCTGCTGGTTGCCTTTATGCTCAACCAGAAGGTCTTCGGCAAGAAATTTCTCCGCACCGCCTTTTTCGCCCCGGTCATCATCTCACCGGTGGCCGCCGCCGTAATCTGGCGCTGGATGTATGATCCCAATTTCGGCCTGGTCAACTATATGCTCTCCTTCGCCGGGATCAGGGGACCCAACTGGCTGAACGAATCCCATTCGGCGATGTTCGCCCTCATCCTGATGGCGGTATGGAAGACGATGGGGACTAATATGGTGCTTTTTTCGGCCGGGCTGCAAGGCATCCCCGATACCTACTACGAGGCCGCCGAGATCGACGGGGCGGGGGCGTGGACCAAATTCTGGCGCATCACTGTGCCCCTGCTGAGTCCGACCACCTTTTTCATCATGGTGATGTCCCTCATCAGCTCTTTCCAGGCCTTCGATGTCGTCTATGTGCTCACCTCGGGAGGGCCGCTGGGTTCGACCAAGGTGCTGGTCTTTTATCTCTACGAGCACGCTTTCAAATTCTTTGAAATGGGCTACGCCTCGGCGATCGCCTATTTCCTCTTCATTACATTGATCATCCTGACCCTGCTGCAGATCAAATTCATGAAATCACGAGTCTGATGCCGCCCATGAAACCGACAGCCAGAACCATCCTTCACATCAACAAGCGTACCCTTTTCTACCTCTTCATCTACGGGGCGGCCCTGGCGACCCTGGCGCCTTTTATCTGGATGGTGCTGACCTCACTTAAGGACCTCAACGAGATCTTTGTCTATCCGCCCAGGTGGCTGCCGAAAACCTTCCATTTCGAGAATTACGCCCGGGCCTTTCAGGCCGCCCCCTTCGGGCGCTACTATCTCAACAGCCTGGTTGTGGCGGTCGCTGTCACCATCGGCCAGCTCATCACCTGCTCGATGGCCGCCTTCGCATTTGCCCGGCTGAGGTTTCGCGGCCGCGATGCCCTCTTTTTGCTTTTCCTCGGCACCATGATGATCCCCGGCCAGGTGACCATGATCCCCACCTTTATGGTGCTGCACTGGATCGGCTGGATCGACAGCTACAAGGCGCTCATCGTCCCCGGTCTGGCCTCAGCCTTTGGTACCTTTCTCCTGCGGCAGTTTTTCATGACCATCCCCCGCGAGCTCGAGGAGGCTGCCTACATCGACGGCTGCAGCAAATGGCGGGCTCTCTGGCACATCATCCTTCCGCTCTCCCGGCCGGCCCTGGCGACCCTGGCAATTTTTACCTTCATGGGGGTATTCAACGATTTCATGTGGGCCCTGATCGTGCTCAGCTCCGAAGAGATGCGCACCGTGCAGTTGGGGCTGGCCATTTTTCGTGACCGTTATCTTACAGAATGGGATCTGATGATGGCGGGTTCGGTGACTGCTACTTTGCCCATTCTGGTCGTCTTCTTTTTCGCCCAGAAATATTTTATCAAGGGCATCACCCTGTCGGGACTGAAGGAGTGAGGGACAAGACACACCGGGTGATGCCACAAGCGCCGGACTCTGTAGACCATTGAAAATTGGGGAGCAGCAGCGAACCAAGTGATGTTAAGGAGGTGATGAAGGAAGAGGGCACTGTCATGCTTTCTCATCCGTAATTAACCGGCTACACTGAAGCTCAAACTGTTGGGAGGTTAGCAATGAAAAAATTGACACTCCTGCTCTGTCTGTTTCTGGTCACCGGCCTGGCTGTCGTGCGTGCGCAGGCGCCCTACGGGGTGGGCGACAACATCGATGTTCCCTATGTGGCTCCCGGAACCCTGACGCTCGATGGCAATGGCAATGAGTCCGCCTGGAACAGCGCTGTCGAAGTCAACATGATCGGCTTCTGGGACGGCGCCTGGGGCGGCGTGCCCTTCCCCGACATCGAAGCCAAAGCCAAACTGCTCTGGTCCGAGGACTGGCTCTATATCTATGCCAAGGTCGAGGATTATGATTTCTTCTTCGGCCCGGACACCGCCAACTGGATCGGCGAGCAGATCATGGTCGGGGTCGACCGCATCCTCGCCGGCGATCCCCCGGGCGGCAACTATGCTGATGACTGGAGCGGCGCCCCCTGGAATGCCCCAGACAAGGGCCCGACCGTCTACAAGATCAACGACAAGGGCATTACTCTCAACTGGGGCGGCTGGTGGGACGATCCCAACCAGACCTGGTGGGAACTGGCGCCCATCGATTCCGGCTGGGTTGCCGGCCAGGTTTTTGTCAACAACGACGATCTGACCTGGGGCGTTGAGATGGGCATCTGGCTGCCGCAGATCCGCACCAATTCCATGGTCGGCTTCAATATCGGCGGGGCGGCGGCGACTCCTGACACCACAGCTGTCCCATGGGAATGGGGCGAAGGCACCTATGCCTACTATGCCTGGCATCCCCAGCCCGCTGACACTGCGGTCGGCTATCCCAGCGACTATATCGCCGGCGATATCCAGCGCCGCGCCCAGAGCTTTGGCACCCTGACCTTTGTCGGTGGTCCGGAGCCCTACGGCATCGCCGATAATATTGATGTCCCCTGGGTCGCTCCCGACGCCATCGTCTTCGACGGCGTGGGTGACGAGGCCGCATGGACCAACGCGGCAGCGGTCAACATGATCGGCTTCTGGGACGGCGCCTGGGGTGGCGTTCCTTTCCCCGATGTCGAGGCCAACGCCAAACTGCTCTGGTCGAATGACTGGCTCTACGTCTACGCCAAGGTCGAGGATTATGAATTCTTTTTCGGCCCGGATACTGCCAACTGGATC
Source organism: bacterium (assembly GCA_029560815.1). The sequence continues at coordinate 8,112 of JAKQKF010000069.1, read as the reverse complement.
GGTGAACAGATCATGGTCGGCATCGATGGACCGATGTATGGCGATCCCGCGGGCGGTAACTATGCCGATGACTGGAGCGGCGCCCCCTGGAACGCCCCGGACAAGGGCCCGACCGTCTACAAGATCAATGACAAGGGCATTACCTCGAACTGGGGCGGCTGGTGGGATGATCCCAATCAAACCTGGTGGGAGGTGCTGCCAGTGGATACCGGCTGGGTTGTCGGCCAGGTCTTTGTCAACAATGAGGATCTTACCTGGGGCGTCGAGATGAAGATTTACGTCCCGCAGATCGCTCTCGGCACCCGCATCGGCTTTAATATTGGCGGGGCGGCAGCGACTCCCGATACCACGGCCGTACCGTGGGAATGGGGCGAAGGCACCTACGCCTACTACGCCTGGCATCCCCAGCCCGGCGACACCGCCGTCGGTTATCCCAGCGACTATATCGCCGGGGATATCCAGCGCCGCGCCAAGTGCTTCGGCATGCTGACCTTCAAACAGAGCATCACCGGCGTCAATGACTATGAGCTCGAGCGCGGAAGCCTGCCCGAAATGTTCACCCTGACCCAGAACTATCCCAACCCCTTCAACCCGTCGACCACGCTGACCTACCGGCTCCAGAAGGATGCCCGGGTCTGCATCGATGTTTATAATGTGCTGGGGAAAAAGGTGGGCAATCTGGTCGAACGCAGGCAGGCGGCCGGCACCTATTCGGTGAAATGGGACGCCGGCGATCTGGCCAGCGGCATCTATTTCTTCCAGCTGCGGGTTAATGATCAGTTGATCTCGTCGCGCAAGGCCATGCTGCTCAAATAATGGCTGGATTTTCCGAAACAAGTTGAAATACTCCCGAGCGGACTCCCCGGCCGCAGAACCGACCGGCTCGCGGCCGGGTGTCCTCGGGATACGACACTGAGCCAAACATTCAGAATAGCCAGGTGACCGCCATGAAAGCTGCGATACTGCACCGCCCCGGCAAGTTCGTCATCGAGGAACGGCCGATTCCCTCCATCACGCCCGACCAGGTGCTGGTGAAAACCACCGCCTGCGGGGTCTGCACGGGAGAGGTGGAGATGTGGGAGGGCAAGAATCCCGGTCTCAAATTTCCGATCTTCATCGGCCACGAAGCCTCAGGCATCATCGAAAAGGTTGGCGCCAACGTCCGGGAATATCAGGCGGGCGATCATGTGGCGGCCTGGATCGAGGGCCAGGGCTATGCCGATTATTTTGCGGTTCATTTCGGCTCCCTCTACCGCCTCAGGCCCGAAACCCCGATGGAACTGGCCCTGGGCGAGCCAATCGCCTGCGCCGTCAACGGTGTGCGCAAGGCGGATGTGCAGTTCAACCAGAGCGTCTGCCTGGTCGGCTGCGGCTTTATGGGCTTGATCATGTTGCAGGTCTTCCGTGCGCGCGGCGCGGGGATGATCATTGCCGTCGATACGCGCGAGGAGATCCTCCAGCTGGCGCAGCAGCTCGGCGCCGCCTACACCTTCAATCCGCGCACCGCCGATGTGGCCCAGGCTGTCCGGGACCTTACCGGCGGCAAGGGCGTCGATATCGGCGTCGAAGCGGCGGGCCGCCAGGAGACCCTCGACCTGACCGCCGCCCTGGTGCGCATGGAGGGCAAGCTCGAGGTCTTCGGTTTTCACCAGGGTGGTCCCCGGCAGGTGGATTGGGGCTACTGGAACTGGATGGCCTTCCAGATCGTCAACGGCCATTCCCGCAGCGCCCATCTCTACATCGAGGGCATGAACATTGGGCTGGAATTGATGGAAGCGAAAAAGCTGGTGATGAAACCCCTGGTCACCCACCGCTTCCCTCTGTTCGAGATCAATGAGGCCTTCCGGACCGCTGCCGGAAAGAGCCCGGGCTTTATCAAGGGGGTCATTGTTTTTTGACCGTTTTCATCCGTGGAGGTTTGGCTATGAGAACAGGACGTAGAATGAACTGGTGGCCGTTCAAGAACGAGGTCCTGCTTGTTCTCCTGTTGCTGCAAGGGATTCTTCTCAGTCCCGGCGCACTCCATGCTGCGACCTGGGGCAAGATTGCCGGCAGGATTACTGATGGCAGGACGAAGGAACCCCTGCTTGGGGCCAACGTCATTGTCACCGGGACGAACCTCGGAGCGGTCACCGACCTCTCCGGGGATTACTACATCGCCAACATCGCCACCGGGACCTACACCCTCAAGGTGACGATGGTGGGCTTCAAGAGCGTGACCATCAAGGAGGTCCAGGTGCGCATCAACCGCACCACCGAGGTCAATTTCACCCTCGAGCAGTCGGTCCTGGAGGGTGAGGACATCGTCATCATTGCCGAACGCCCCCTCATCGAAAAGGACAATACCTCCTCCAACATGATCCTCGCCAGCCAGGAGATCATCTCCCGCCCGACCACGGAATTCATGGACGTCCTGACCACGCTGCCCAGCATCAACCTCGAGAACGGCGAGCTCAAGTTCCGCGGCGGCACCCTGGACCAGGTGGCCTTTATGATCGATGGCACGCGGGCGCAGAATCCGATGAACCACAGCCCCTACACCAACATCAACCTCAGCTCCATTGCCGAGGTTGAGGTTATTACCGGCTCATTCAATGCCGAGTATGGCGAGGCGATGTCAGGCGTGGTCAACGTCGTCACCAAGGAGGGATCGGACCGCTACTCCCTCTTCATCGACGGCCGCTACACCCCCCCCGGCAAGAAGCACTGGGGGGATGCCCTCTATGACCTGAACTCAGATCTTTACTGGGAGAACAGCCACGCCCGCCATCCCGAATGGTGGATCGAGAATACCGACCAGTGGGTCGATCCCTCTGGCACCTACGGATATGATCCCGGCTGCCTCTGGACCCCGGAGCAGGCCTTCCAGGATTATCTCCGCACCCATCGGCCCCTCACCGACTATACCAAGCGGGCTGGCTACCAGACCGAGATCAGCGTGGGTGGTCCCATCCCCCTCGTTAAAAACCTTAGCTTTTACGCCACCGGCAAGATCCGCTCCCAGGCCCCCCTCATGGGCAATGCCTACCGCGACGAGGGTCGCTTCTTCGACGGCACCCTCAAGCTGAGCTATCAGCTGGCCCCCTCAATGAAACTGGTCCTCTCCGGTTTCGGCGGCAAAGAGGAGAGCTGTTGGGGCATGGAGTGGGTGGATTCCTGGTACACCCAGCGCTACGGACTGAATTCGCGCTATGCCTATTACGATTTCGCCGGGCTGCCGAACAACAGCACCGACGGCCAAACCCTCACTTTTCATCATGTCCTCAGTCCCAAAACCATGTACGAGATCAAGCTCAACCGCGTCCATGCCAAACGCAAGACCTGGACCTTTCCGGAGGACTCGGTGGGGTGGGAGTCGACCGAGGCCATCTATGACTTTTTACGCGCCACAGATGAGAATGGCTATTCCATCCAGGGCGGATATATGAATGCCATCGGCTATCACACCCTCGGCTACTATTACCGCTACGACGACGACAACACCGAATACAACCTCACCGGTTTTCTCGGCAGCACCATCAACAAATACTGGTATCTCAAGACCGGCGTCGACCTCTCCTACTACAACCTCGACCATTTCAACCAGGCCAAGGCCCCCAACCGGCGGGATGACCGGACCTATAATCCCTATCAGGGAGCCCTCTATTTCCAGAACAAGCTGGAATTCGGCGGTCTGATCATGAATGCCGGCCTGCGCTTCGATTTCTACAATCCCAATGACTATGTGTATACCAATATCTTTGATCCCCTCAATGCCGAAGCGAAAAAGACTAAAATCTTCACCCAGCTCAGTCCACGCCTGGGCATCTCGCATCCCATCGACGAGCGCACGGTTCTCCATTTCTCCTATGGGCATTTCTTCCAGCGCAGCTCCTTCGGCGACTATGGCGAGGGCAATGTTTCGGGCGACCAGCAGGGGAGTCTGACCACCTTTATCATTGACGGTTCCAACTTTCCCTGGGTGCTGGGCAACCGCGAGGTGCGGCCACTCAAGACCATCGCCTATGAGGTCGGCCTCGAGCGTAACTTTGCCGACCAGTTCGTGGTGGATATCACCGGCTATTACAAGGATATCCGCAACACCATCCGCACGACCACGATCGAATCGCCATTCGGCGTCTATACGACCAACGGCAACGGCAACTATGCAGATGTCAGGGGCGTCGAGCTCTCCTTGCGCAAACTGCCATTGGTCGGGCGCTTCGGGGCGGTTTGGGGTTATGCCAATTTTACCCATCAGATCGGTATTTACGGCAGCAGTGGTGATCCTGATGTCATCCGCGGCGACGGCAGCGTGCGCTATCCCGCCAGCGGGGACGTCATCGCTCACAACAATCCGCGCGTGAAGGCGGGCTTTTCTTACCAGACCCCGGACGGTTCATCGTTCATCGGCAAGATCCTGCAGGATCTCACCATGTCGGTCAACTTTGAGGCGATCTTTCCCAACGAGAAGATCAGGTCGGATTATTTTCTTTACGACGGCGTGCGCTACATGCGCCCGGCCGACAAGCACACCTCGCTCCGCGTCAAGAAGGAGATTTCCATGCCCGGCATAGGCCTGCGTGTCAATCCCTACGTCGAGGTGCACAACCTTTTCAATGAGAAATGGCTCAATCTGGCGACCTTTGAGAACGCCTCCTATGATGATCAGGCCAGGTTCGCCTCGAGCGGATTCAGCTATATTCCCGCATTCGACATGACCGGGGCGCCCATCCTGGCTGCGGCGCAGTACCGCAATCTGCCGCGCTCAATCATGTTCGGTGCGACATTCGAATTCTAGTTTGCCATGGAGATGCTATGAAGAAAGCGCATGTTATCCAAAGCATGGCCGGATGGCTGCTACTGCTCATCTTCCTGATGATGACTGGCGGCAGCTGGGCGCAGACCATGACCGAACAGTCCCACAAACGCGGCAAATTGTGGGAGAACATCAGCAGTGACGGCTGGATTGGCAGCCTCGGGGCCTGGGATTTTCTGGTCTCCATGCCCCTCGGCCTCTATCCGGGATTCAAGGACTATTATCACCCCGTCGGCAATGAGAACAAGGCGGTCAACACCTATGCCAACGCCAATTTTCACAACTTCCGCAGCGGATGCTGGATCGTCGCCAAGGATTTGATGACCCCGGGGCCGCCTCCCAAGAATGCGCCGACGCCCACTGACTATCAGGCCTTTCTCTCCGGTCTGCAGGAGGATACTTACGGCATCGAGCTGCCTCTCAAGAACCTGCCGATGCGCACCAACTATATCGAGTCTCCGGCTTTCGATCCCCTGCTTCCTGAGGAGATGACCGACATCACCTTTCACACCAATACCGGCGTGAGCGTGACCAGGCGCACCTACGTCTGGAGCTTTCCAGGTTACAGCGATTTCATCATCTACGACTATCTCTTTGAAAATACAGGAATCATGGTCTCTGATTTCACCAGCGCGGTGGTCCCCGATTTTCCCAAGCAGGAGCTCAAGGATCTCTATTTTGTTTTCCATTCCGGTATCTCGGTTTCGACCAAGAGCAACATCAATTTCGGCGCCGAACTCTCGCCCATCCACGCCGGCGGTTTCGGTTGGGAGAAGAAATGGTACCACGATTATTATCACTCCTTTGACGACGGCACCCTGGTCTTCTCAACCAACTTTAACGGCGGCAAGGAACCGCCCCCCTGGTGGGATGCCAGCGCGCTCAAGGAGAACCAGATCTGGAAGAACTATTTCGGTGAGGAGCTGATGAGCCCCTCCGCCTTCGGCTGGCTCGCCCTTTATGCGAGTCCGCGGGACGGTCAACCCCGCACTTCGCCCAAGCCGGATGTTTTGCGCATCGATTCCCACAAGGGCGGGAGGTTTCAGGGCATGGACCTCGACCTGGAAAAGATGACGATTGGCAATTTCCGGCCCAAAAAGACCTTTTATGATTTCGCTCAGGTTCCCGACCTGCAGGATAAGCTGGGCAACACCGGCAACCGCTTCAACTTTTTTACCTTTTCGTATGGGCCTTACAATCTGTCCCCCGGCCAGCAGGCCCGCTTCATCCTGGCCGAGATCGCCGGCTGCATGGACTACCGCGATGTAGTCAATGGTGATCCCCAGGGGCATTTCCCGGACAGCACTATCATGGCCATCCGCCGCAACGCTGTCTTCGCCCGTAATGCGGTCAAGTGGGGAATGGGCGAGGAGGTGAACGGCATGCTCCTGGCCGCCGATATCCCCGAGCCGCCGCCCGGCCCCAACTGCGTCGCTGCCAATGTCTCCTACAGCACCGAGGTGCCCCTGGTGCGCGTGGCCTGGGACAAGGCCGCCGAAACCGCTGTCATCAAGGACGCCTCGGGCGGGGTCTTTTACGACGGCAGCACTGACCTGGACGGCTACCGCATCTACCGCTCAAGCGATTTCCAGTTCCTCAACGAGACCGAACCGCCGGTATTCCGCGGCGCCTACTGGGACCTTATCCTCGACATCCCGCGCACAGAGTTCGCCAAATACTGGAACGAATCCGAGCAGCAGTATATCCTGATGGATTCCACAGTGGTCTTCGGCTTCCGCTGCGGTTATTATGTCGCGGCCTATAATAAAAATCCGCGCCCCTGGACCTCCGCCAACGGCACCGTTGTGACGGACCTGCCCACACTCCAGAACGGAGACTATAACCGCACCAATCCGGTTGCCGCATCCCCGGGTCCGGTCAACACCTTCGACATCTATGTTGTTCCCAATCCTTATATCTTTAACGATCCCGACCGCAGTTTCGGCATCAACGATCCCTACCGGATCGAATTCCGCAGCCTTCCCGAGAGCTGCACCATCCGTATCTATACCCTCTTCGGCGACCTGATCAGCACGATCGAGCATGAGCCGGACCGGTTCGGCAACCTCTCCGGCAGCGCGGTCTGGAATCAGAAGAGCGATTCCGGCCTGCTGGTGGCCCCTGGCCTCTACATCTATCACATCGAATCCCGCGTCCCCGGTGTCAACAGCCGGCTGACGGGCAAAATAATGATTATTCGCTAAGCCATTCAAGGATGGGATAAGATATGAAAAGAAGCCTCTCATTTGCGGTCCTGCTCTCGCTGATCGCCGCGTCAGCCCTCTTCGGTTTCAACAAAGGCGGGCGGACGGTGTTCCAGTTCAGCAAGATCGGCGTCGGCGCCCGTCAGGCGGGCATGGGCGAGGCCTGTATCGCGGTTGTGCGCGATGTCAACGCAGTCTACTGGAATCCCGCTAACATCAGCGGTCTGGCCGGCGGACAAGCCGCCTTCACCTACACGCGCTGGTTTGCGGATCTGAATTACCTCACCGCTGCTGTTGGCTACCGCTGGAATGGAGTGGGGGTCTTTGCCCTCTCCTTCGCCGGTCTCGACTACCAGGATATCCAGGAGGCCCTCGTGACCAGCACCTCCGGCGCAGCCGATACACGCACCGGCAAAAACTTCAGCGGCGGCGATCTCCAACTCGGCCTCTCGTATTCGCGTGATTTTACCGACAAACTCTCGATCGGGATTTCCGCCAAGTACTTCCGCGAAGAACTCTTCATCTACAACGTAGGACTGGTCGCCTTTGATGTCGGCACCTATTATGAAACCGGCTTCAAGGGCTTTCGCATCGCCATGAGCGCCCAGAATTTTTCCACCGGATCAGTCAGCTGGCTCGGCAAGGAAAAAAGCGACCGGATCGAGGGTTATGAGATTCCCCTCATTTATCGCATCGGTACCAGCTTTGATCTCATCAACAACGAGAACAGCTTTATCGATCTCGGGCCCGACCATCATCTCCAGCTTGCCATCGACGCCATCAATACCAATGACTATGGCGAACGCTATCACCTCGGTGGCGAGTACTGGTACAATCACTTCATCGCCCTCCGCTGCGGCTACCGCTTCAACTATGAGGAGGGCAATCTGGCGGCTGGTTTCGGCTTGCATCACCAGTTTTCGGGCATGAAGTTCCAGTTCGATTACGCCTACGTCAACTATGAATTTCTCGAATCACCCCACCGCTTTTCGCTGCTGATGTCGTTTTGATCCGGCGGATTAACTGAGGAGAGTTCCTGAATGGCCTTTGCGAAGATTACCCTTGATGGTGAAAAACTGACCCGGGAAAATTTCGCCCGTCCGCCCCGGG
>JAKQKF010000068.1 GCA_029560815.1 bacterium | reverse complement strand
GGCCGCAGGCGGGGCCGCGGTACTCCGGCCGGGGAACAGCGGCCGCAGGATCGATATAGGCGATCTCGCCGTCAACAGCGCCGGCCAGGCCGTAGCCCGGCTGCTGAAAAAGGGTGATCTCTCCACTGAAACCCAGGCCGGCCATTTGTTCGGTCAGGGCATGCGGATAGCCCTGGGCCGAGACCGTTCCCGGGGTGGCCATGACGGCGATGGTGCCCGCCTCCCCCCTGTCAAAGTGTTCAAGGGCGCCGCGCACCCCCGCATCGATGACGCCGATCACCTTCAGATCGAGGCCGGCGCGGCTGAGGCACGCCTCGATCTCCTTCTTGCCGTAGGCGGTGGCGGTATTGCAGGCGATCACGATCGCCTTGACCGGCTCCTTGACCCCTTCGGGCGCAGCCGCCTGAGGGTTGCGGTAGTATTTGCGGCCGAGAAGGAACTGCAGATCCTTGAGGATGTGCTCGCGCAGCAGGGGGAGATTATTCTCCTGGGCATAGTCGCCGTAGGGCATGTTGGCCTGGTCGCCAAGGTAGATGAACTTTTCGCGGCTGAAATCGGCGTGCCCGTCGCCGTCGGGATCGGGGGCGTGGCTGCTGTTGTCAAAGCCGTCGAAGCGGACGACCGCATCGAGGACGGTCAGGCCGCCGGTGCCTGAATCAAACATGCCGATCGGCAGGGTGCGATCGCTGCGGGGATAGGCCGCAGCATTGATGTAAAAGGGGCTCCCCGGCTGACTGAGCATGGCGTCACAGATATCAACGGGTGCGGCGCCGGGCCCGGGAGAGCGGCGCAGGGAGGAGCAGCCGGCGAGGAGAAGAAGGCCTGCGCAGAAAATCCTTTTTCCGATCATGACTTTTTTCCTGTCATTCGTTTGGCGCGCCTGGCTGCAGCTGCGCGGCAAAATGACGCCAGAATTTCAGATGAAACTCGAGGCTGCCGTGCGCCTTGAGATAATCGTGCATCGTCACCAGGGCAGTATCGGCCGGAGCGGTTTTATGGCTGTCGCCCTCGGGGGCATAGATCGCACCGTTCTCGGGATGGAACTGCACCCCGAGCAGATTGCGGTAGCGTTTATGGGTGAGGGCCTCGACCACCTTGCGGTCGAGCGAAGTCGCGGCCACCTGCAGTCCCCTGCCCAGTTTTTTCACCGCCTGGTGGTGGCTGCTGCAGACCAG
>JAKQKF010000065.1 GCA_029560815.1 bacterium | reverse complement strand
CGGAGGCAAAGCTCTCAAAGACCGAATGCAGCTTGGTGATGGTCAGCAGCTTGTCGACCTTTTCATTCACACCCGTCAGTTTGATCTCCCCTCCAGCAAGACGCATGGTGTTCAGTCCGCTGATCAGGGCGCCCAGGCCTGAACTGTTCATGGTCTGCACCGGCCCAAGATCGATGACGATCGATTTCTCTCCCCGTTCACGCAGTTCATGGAGCGTATCCATAATATGGCCCGCCTCAGCAGCACCAATGTAGCGGGCCTGCAAGGTCAGGATGGTAACCGGACCCTCTTTCCGTTCAATCACTTCCATAGGGGTCTCCTCGATTGCCGCCTCAGGCGTCAGCGGGCTGCGCGCGCCGCCGTCTTCAGGGCCTTCTTCCGCTCCAGATAGTTATTCCAGTCGAGCACCAGGGTGCTGGCGACGAAGACCGACGAGTAGGTGCCGATCACGGTGCCCAAGAAAAGCGCCAGGGAAAAGCCGTGGATTACCTCGCCACCCATGAAGATCAGCACCAGCAGCACCACCAGGGTCGAGACGCCGGTGAGCAGGGTGCGGCTCAGGGTCTGGTTGACGCTGGTATTCATCACCGTAGCCATGGATTCGCGGCGCATCAGCTTGAGATTCTCGCGGATGCGGTCATAGACCACAATGGTGTCGTTGATCGAATAGCCGACAATCGTCAAAAATGCGGCCAGCGCCGTCAGCGACATCTCCAGTCCCAGGAATGTATAGACGCCGAGCACAAAAATGACATCATGAAAAATCGATATCACCGCCGTCACGGCAAACTTGAATTCGAAACGCCAGCTGATGTAGATCAGCATGCCGATGAGGGCGACGAGGATGGAGTAGTAGGCGCCGCGGCGGAGCTCTCCGCCGATCTTGGGGCCGATCTGGGTGACGCTGAGAATTTCGTAGGGGTGGTCAGCCAGGTTAGTCTTCAACTCCTGCAGGACGATATCGCCGGCCTTGGCCTCCTCCCCCATCTGCGCGATGCGGATAATGAAGGTGTTGTTCACCTTGTCGCCCAGGTTCTTGATCTCGGCATCACCATAACCGGCTCCGCTGATGGCGCTGCGGATCTGGCCCGGTTCGGTGGGGGTATTGAATTTGATCTGCAGCGAGGTGCCGCCCGTAAAATCGATGCCGTAGTTAGGGCCGTGCACAAGCAGGTAGCCCAGGCTGATGAGGAAAGTGATGATCGAAAAGGCATAGGCGTACTTGCGTATGCCGATGAAGTCAAAATTGGTTTTCTTGAAAAATTCCATACTCGCACTATCTCCTTGAGGAAAAGGCCATGCCAGCCCGATTAAATGCTCAGTTTCTTCACGCCGAAGCGGATGGTCGCGAGATCGAGGATCAGGCGCGTGACGTAAATGGCGGTGAACATACTCACGAGAATACCGATACAGAGGGTCACCGCAAAACCCCGCACGGAGCCGGTGCCGAAGGTGTAGAGCACTGCGCCGGTGATCAGGGTAGTGATATTGGAATCGAGGATGGTGATCAGGGCGCGGCCGTACCCCTGTTCGATCGCCGCGCGTGTGGTCTTGCCGCCGCGCAGCTCCTCACGGATACGCTCGTTGATGAGCACGTTGGAATCGATGGCCATGGCCACGGAGAGGATGAAACCGGCGATGCCCGGCAGGGTGAGGGTGAAACCGAAGCCGGCCATGATCGCCAGCACGAAAAGGGAGTTGAGAATCAGCGCGAAATCGGCGACCAGGCCCACCAGATTGTAATAGAGGACCACGAAAATCATCACCAGCAGAATGCCGATCAGGGCGGACTTGGCTCCCTTGCTGACCGAATCCTGGCCGAGCGAGGGACCCACGGTATCTTCCTGTAGCACCTTCACCGGGGCCGGGAGGGCGCCGGCGCGAAGCACCAGCGCCAGATCCTGCGCCTCCTCCATGCTGCCCATGCCGTCGATGCGGGCGCTGCCGGAGGGGATCTTTTCCTTGATATTCGGGGCCGATTCAACACGGCCGTCAAGCACAATCGCCAGCTGCTTGCCGACATTCATGCCGGTCACCTTGGCAAAGGTCTTGGTTCCTTCAGGATTCAGTTCCATATGGACCTCCGCCTGTCCGGCGCTCAGGCTCTGGGAGCCGCCGTCGATCTGGACGTCCGCATTGCTGAGCATGGAGCCGAGCAGTTCGGCCTCTTTCTTCACGACATAGAGACGCTGGAAGGACTGGTCGCCCATGGCTACCTCGCGGGTGCCCCAGAGCAGTTCGACATCGCTGGGGATGGCCGCCTGCACCTCGGGCAGCTGCAGAGCACGCTGGACCGCGCGTCTGTTCTGCGACGGTACGGAGACCACATCGGAATAGCGCCCGGGCAACCCGCGCAGAAGCGAGGTAAAAGGTTTTTCATCAAAGGTCGCCTGATCCACCACGATCGAAGTGTCTTCGCCGGACTCACTGGTGGTCTGGTCGCCGAAGAGTTCATTCAGGCTGAGCTGTTTCTCTGCGGCCTTGTCGCCGGTGGTGATGGCGGTGTCGGTCTTGACCGCAGCCACATCGACCCCCTGACGCTTGGCGCGCAGGGCCTTGTCGATATCATTCAGTATCGACCAGACAATCTCGGGGTCCTTCACCAGCTTGAACTCGAGCAGGGCTGTGGTGCCGATGACTTTTTTGGCGCGCTCGATATTCTGGATGCCCGGCAGCTCGATGAGAATGCGGCTGTGGCCCTGCGGAGTGATGCTGGGCTCGGAGACGCCAAACTGGTCGACGCGGTTGCGCAGCACCTGCAAAGTCCGGTCGACGGCGTCTTTGGAGAGCTTTTGCAGATCGGCTACGACCTCTTCATCGGTCTGGCCGCGACGGCCGAAATAACGATTCAGCTTGAGATCGCGGGAGGTGAAATTATCCTGCAGAGCCTCAAAAAAGTCAGTACCACGGTTTTCATAGTCGCGCTGCGACGCGGCGAGAATATCCTCGAGGCGGGTATCCTTGTTCTTGGCATTCTCGGCCAGATACTGTTTCAAATCGATCTCGTACACCAGGTAGGTGCCGCCCTGGAGGTCGAGCCCGCGGCGGATCGCACGGCCTTGCAGCTTGGCGATCCTGTTGTTGAGTTTGATCAGATCGTCGGAGAGACGCAGGGCTTCATTCCTGTTGTCCTCGGAAACGGCCCGGCGTACGGAGCCCTCCAGCTCGCCGCTGGTGACGCCGACATCAATATCGGTCTTGCTCAAGCCGGAGAGAGTGCCGAGTTTAGTGATCAGCGCGGACTCTCGATCGAGCAGGTTGTTCACCTGAAAGGTGGGCATCAGGGAGAGCACGGCCACGACGATCAGGGCCAAAACGAAAATAAGCTTGAAAATCAGAGCTCGTTGCATGAATGAAAAACCTCCTGAAAGGGAATTTTGGCGGACATAACCTAGAAATATAGCTCATTTTGCCTAAATATGCAAACAAAAAGAACGGACCCCTCACCAGGGGAGCCCGCCTGATCACCATCCCCCTCTGCATCGTGCGCTCCGCGGGCCGGACTCTGGCAGTCGGCGCTTTGGAGAGAGCGCGCGGGATTCCTGCGGGTCTCCGCAAGGCGCCGGATCGGGCGGACCTTAAAGCTGCACGGTCAGGGTCCGGCGGACCGCTATTCCTCGTAGAGCAGCTTGATCAGGCCGGCCTTGACGGCATCGTGGAGCACCAGCTGCGCGCGCAGATCGGCAACGGCCTCGATCCCGCCGCTGAAAGAACCCTCGGCTTCATAGACATAATCATGCAGCGGCGAATAGAGTTCCACCCCGCGGCCATTCCGGTTGACGGTCTCGTCCTCTTTCCACCCCTCCGCCACCACACCGGCGGGCCGCCCGCTGACGATCTGCTTGATGGCCGCAGCGCTCTCCTTTGAGAACTCCTTGATCCTGACGGAGAAGGAGCCGGAACTGATCTTCCTGGCCTGAATGGGATGGCCTGAGAGGCCGAGGGCGGCAGCGGCATCCTTTTGCAGAGCCGTCCAGAAATCCTCCTCGATGACGATGCGCTGGAAAAGATCGGCAAGACCGACCAGCTCCTTCAGCTTTTCGGAAAGCGACTCGGCTTCAATCCCGGCCTCTTCGTTGATGAAAAAGCGGAAGCTCCTGCCGGTTCCGGCGAGATAGCCCTCGAGGAAGCCCTTGGCAAAGCGGGCGTCCGATTTGAGCACCACTTCCATGTATCTACTGCTCATTTCCTTCTCCTGAGATCAGATTTATACTTTCTACAGCCGCCGGATCATTCCGCCGGCACCAGTTCGCGGACGGCATCGATGATGGTGCCGTCGCGGAATTCGATCACCGCCACCACGCGGTCGGTAAATACCGGCTTCTCGGGTGCGCCTGACAGCTTTAAGGCGATGTCGCGCAGTTCCTCGATCGGTTTCAGGGGCAGAGTACTGCCCTTGAGGCGGTCGAGCAGCTCCTGCCGGCGGGGATTGACGGCGATGCCGTACTCGGTCACCACCACATCGATCATCTCTCCCGGAGCCGTCACCGTGGTCACCCGGTCCAGCACGATGGGCAGGCGGCTGCGCACCAGCGGGGCGGTGATCATCGTCACCTGGGCGTCGGCCGCATCGGTAAAGCCGCCGATGCCGTGCAGCAGCCAGCCGTCGGAGTGGGTATTGACGTTGACGTTGAAATCGAGGTCGATCTCCGTCGCACCCAGCACCGAGACCTTGAGGATCCGGGCGAAGCAGCCCTTGGTATGGTAATCGTACGAAACGAAGGGATTGGTCTCGATGTGGCGGGGATGGTCGCGCAGGGAGCGCACTCCGTCGAGGTCGAAGCTCTGGCCGTCGAGGATATAGCGGGTGAGGCCGTTCTCGAGCATATCGACCATATACCGGGTCGACCCGCCGCGGACGAAATCGGCCACCACGCCCGCCTCGTGCATGAGTTCGCTCATATATTTGACAAAGGCGAGCGAAACCCCGCCGGCGCCGGCCTGAAAGCTGAAATGGGGATCGGTCATGAGGCCCGACTCGCTGACAAAGCGGGCGGCATACTCGGCGATGAGAAGACGGGTGGGAGAACGGGTGATCTGGGTCGTGCCCGAGACGATCTGGCTCGGGTCGCCGATGGAGTCGACCACCACGACATAATCGACGTTGCCGCCCTCGATGCTCCAGGGATGGCAGGGAAAATCCACAAGGTGATCGGTCACCACCACCACCTTGTCGGCGAAGAGAGAGTCGGCCAAAGCGAAGCCGAGCGGGCCGCAGGCGGAGGGGCCGTTGACGCCGTTGGCGTTGCCATGGCTGTCGGCGCAGGGCGCCGCGATGAAAGCGACATCGATGTGCAGATCGCCGTCCTGGAGGGCGCGGTAGCGGCCGCCATGCGAGCGCAGCACCGCGGTCTTTTTCATTTTGCCCAGCGAGCAGGCGCGGCCGATGGGGCCGTTCATCGAGCCCTCAATATGGGAGATCATGCCGGATTCGATATGGTCGGCCAGCCCGCCGTGAACCGGGAAAAGGGCCGAAGGGGCGAGCACCAGATCTTTCAGACCGCGCGCGGCCAGCTTCTCCACCACCAGGTTGACGAGGAAATCACCGTTGCGCAGATGATGATGAAAAGAGATCACCATGCCGTCGCGGATCGCGCAGGCGTCGATCGCCGCATCGAGGTCAGTGAGCAGCTTGTTCCTGTAGCGGGCGGCCGCGGGGATACTCCCGCCGTAGCGCATGCCCCCGCCTGTATCGGCATGAGCCCCCATGAAAGGCCGCACGCTGCGGCCATTGACTTCCGTGGGCACCATACGCCCGAGACTGTTCTTCACCATGCTCATATCTTTTCTTCCTCTCCGAGAATGCCATGAGCGCGGGCGCGCTCCAGTATCTTTTGCGCGCGCGCCACCACCGGGGCATCGATCATCTTGGTGCCGAGAGAGACAACGCCCAATCCCCTGGCCTTGGCCTCCGCCAGAGCGGCCACAATTTTCTGCGCTTTTTCAATCTGCTCCGGTGAGGGGCAAAAGGCCTCGTGAACCGGCTTGATCTGGCTCGGATGGATCACCCCCTTGCCGTCAAAACCCTGGGCCATCGCCTCCCGCGCGCTGGCGGTCAGCCCCTCGACATCCTGCACATCGGAGTAGACCGTGTCGATCGCCTGGATCCCCGCCGCCTTGGCCGCCAGCACGATCATGCTGCGCGCCACATAATGTTCTTTCCCCTCGACTGTCCGTTCGACCCCCAGATCCGCGGTGAAATCCTCGGCCCCGAAACAGAGGGCGATATTGCGCTTGCCGGCCGTGGCGATCTCGTAGGCGTGGAGCACGCCCCTGGCGGTCTCGATCAGGGGCATGAAAAGAAGGGGATGGATCAACCCCGCCTTTGCCTCCAGCGCCGCGACCAGCTCCTCCACCGCCAGAATATCCGCCGCGCTCTCGCACTTGGGAATGAGCAGGGTGTCAGGCGCCGCGCCGACGATCTCCTCGAGATCCTTGACGCCGTAAGGGGTCGAAAGCGGGTTGATGCGCACAATGCGCTCACTGCTGCCGAATTCCAGGGCGCCGAGGGCATGTTTGACGAGGATGCGCGTCGCATATTTTTCCGGGGGCGCCACTGAATCCTCGAGGTCGAGGATCAGACAGTCCGCCCCGAAAAGATGGGCGTTGAGCATCAGATCAGGATTGCTGCCGGGCAGATAGAGGCGCGTCCGCCGCAGCCGGTTTTTATCCGCCGGCGAACGCAGCGCGCCGGCCGGGGGCTTGAGTCCGGTCTTGTGGCCGGCTGCGCAGGCGGCAGCCTCGATGCGCGCCCGGATCACCCAGTCCAGCGCGCCCCGGTCATGGATGGTCACCCGGGCATGCCGGATGCCCAGCTCTTGCAGGGCCGTTTCAGCAGCAGCCTTGATGGCCTTGCCATAGAGGGCCTTGACCGAACTGTTGACCTGGATTTCCAGGCCACCCTGATCGAGTATCCCGATCTCGACCAAAAGATCGCTCTTTTCGTCGCGTCCGGCCCTGCCGGTCAGTGTCTCCATATCATCGCTTCTCCGATTGTTTCACAGGTTACGAATTGTTCAATTTATCCATTCCAGCTTTCCCATGCAACCCTTCTTTGCACTCCTCACGCCCCGGCTGCTTTCTCCCCGCGGCGCTTTTCGAGAATGGCGCGTGCGGCCGTCAGATTCTCCGGACTGGCGAGGATCAGCAGCACATCCCCCTCCTCGAGCACGGTCGAACCCCCCGGCATGACAAATTTCTCGTTCCGCGAAATCAGGGTGATGAGGCAGTCTCTGGGGAACTCGAGTTCGAGGATCTGCTTTCCCGCCGCCTCAGACCCATAGGGCACAAAGAGATCGACCAGCTGCAGGTCCATCGCCTCGGAGTTGTCAAAGTCGATGGGGTAGCGGCGCTGGCGCACCAGGGGCGCATCCACTTTGGCCAGCCGCGCCATCAGGGGAATAGTGGTGCCCTGCAGCAGGACCGAGGAGATGACGATGAAAAAGACGAGATTGAAAATATAGTGAGTCTGGTCAAGTCCGGCCAGCATGGGAAAGGTGGCGAGTACGATCGGCACCGAGCCGCGCAGACCGACCCACGAGATCAGGTGCTTTTCACGAAAATTGAAACGGAACGGCATCAGGCCGATAAAGACCGCCGCCGGCCTCGCCACCAGGATCAGCACCAGGGCGATCAGCAGCCCCTGGCCGGCCACCGGGATCAAATGAGAGGGAAAGACCAGCAGGCCCAGCGTCAGGAACATCAGTATCTGCATCAGCCAGGCGATGCCGTCCTGAAAACGGATCAAGCTCTTCTTGTGGGAAAAGCTCTCCTTGCTCAGCACCAGGCCGGCAATATAAACCGCCAGAAAGCCGCTGCCCTTCAGCCAGGCGGTCAGAGCGTAGGTCAGCAGCACCCAGCCCAGGGAGAAGACCGGATAGAGACCCTCGTAGTCGAGTTTGACCCGGTTGATGATCCGGATGAAAAGCCTGGCCATGGCGTATCCCAGAACCAGACCGAGGATCATCTGCTGCAGGAAAAGCGGGATCAGGCTCGTCAGCGATTTTTCCGGATGGGTGATCAGTTCGATCATCCCGACCGTCAGAAAGACCGCCATCGGATCGTTGCTCCCGGACTCGAGCTCGAGCAGCGGTCGCAGTGGCTCCTTGAGCCCGACATTCTTCGAGCGCAGCACGGCGAACACTGCGGCTGCGTCGGTTGAGGAGACGATCGCCCCGATCAGCAGGCTCTCCATCCAGGCGTGGTCAAGCAGGTAATGGATACAGAGGCCGGTGATCAAGGCTGTGCTGAGGACGCCGACGGTGGCCAGGGTAGCCGCCGGCCGCACCACGCGGCGCACGGCCGCAAAATCGGTCTCCAAACCGCCGGCGAAGAGGATAAAAGCGAGGGCCACCGTACCGAGCGCCTGGGCCATCCGCGCATTGTCGAAATAGATGCCGCCGGGCCCTTCATAGCCGGCGAGCATACCGATGCCGAGAAAGAGCAGCAGCGTCGGCACGCCATAACGTTCCGAAACCTTGCTCAGCAGGACACTGCTGACCACGATCACCGCCGCGGTCAGGAGGAGAAGCTCGCCGCTCATGACCGGCAGCCCGGAATCGCGTTATTTTTTAAGCAGAAACTTGGCAAAATAGGGTTTGGTCTCCGTGTCGACGCGCAGAAAGTAGAGCCCGGAGGGATGACGCGTCAGATCGATGCGCTGCTCCCGGGGATGGCTCAGCTGCAGCACCAGCTGGCCGAGCTCGTTATAGACTTTAACCGACCGGGCTGTAATCCCCTTTTCGAGAGCAAAGGAGAGTGTGCCGTTGGCGGGATTGGGCCAGACCGGTACGCTCAGGCGCAGTTCCGGAGAGACCGGAAAGCGCTCCGCTGCGACGCTGGTCTGCAGTGCGCCCCACTGCGCGGTGGTGGTGTCGTACTGCTGCACCGATTTTTGGGTCATATTGTAGCGGTAGCAGGCATCGCTGATGGAGGTATCCCCTTCGGTCCAGATGGTGGAGATGCCGCCTGCAACGTAAAAGAGGGTATCCCCGTTGGAGATATCCATCGAGAGCGCGGCGTGCGAGACCGGCGGCAGCCCGGCTGCAATCACGCGGCTGTAGAGCTGACCGTCGCGAGCCGTGATCGAGACCAGATCGCCGCGGATTTCCTCTCCGGTCGCGGCGCCGCCTTTTTGCAGAAAGGTGTAGCCCTTGCCGCCCCAGGCAAACAGGGTGCCGCCGTCAGTGAGCGTGGCCGCCGAGGCGCGCGGCATGACAAAGGGCCCCTGGATGGGCGGCCCCCAGCCGAATCCGGTTTGGGGATTGTACTGATAGTTCTCGTAATTGATGCCGTTCTCGTTCTGGCCGCCCCAGAAGTGCCAGGTATCGGCGCCCTTGTCATAGATGGCCGCGTGCCCGTAAAGGGCCCGCGGCGTCTCCTTGGCCGTGAAAAAGATCTCCTCCTCGGCGATATCCGCCTGATAGAGCATGTTGGAGAGGACGCCGTCATTGTTGATCCCGCCGTGGAAAACGGCCCTGCCGGTCATCTCCTTGCCGCCGGCGGAAAAGGGCGAAAAATCCGCCGCGGCAGCCATCTTCTCATGGTCGAAAAAAGGGTGGAAAGCGAGCTGGCGCCACTGTCCCGTTTTCAAATTGAGCATGTAGACGGCGCTGTCGCCGTTGGCGCTGCGGCCGCCGAAGCAGTAGATAAAACCGTCGAGCTTGTTCTGCAGGGCCTGATGACCGGCCATGGGCGGCACCTTCAACCAGGTCTCGTCATAGGGCTTGAGCTGGACCCATTCACCGGTGTCGCGGTTCCATTTCCAGATCTCATCCGAGCGGTCAATTTTAGTGATTTTGTAATGGGCCAGACCGTCGATGTCAACGTAGCGGAACTCTTTCGTCCTGAAGCCGCCGATCATGATGTCGACATCATCGCCCCCCTCCTTAAAACGGGTGATGCTGTACTCCCAAAAGTTTTCGGGCTTGTAAATGATCTGAGCCAGGGTGTCATGCAGCACGCAGAAAACGAAAGCAGCCAGCAGGAAGGCCGCCAACAAAAAGGCACTGCTCCGTTTCATCCTTGTCCTCATCTCCTCTTTGTCCTGGTTTCTGATGGATTTGAACAGGTTTTTACACCTGCCCGCTCACGGATCGGGCAGCTGAAACAGCTCGCGCGCATTGGCGGTGGTCCGCTCCGCCACGGCCTGAAAAGAGATCCCCTTCACCTCGGCGACCTTTTGCGCTACCAGCTGGACATAGGCGGGCTCATTGCGCCGGCCGCGGTGCGGCACCGGCGCCATGAAGGGGCAGTCGGTCTCGACCATCAGCCGCTCCAGCGGCACCTCGCGCATCACCGCAGCGGAGGTGGAATTTTTAAAAGTGATATTGCCGGTGAAGGAGATGTGAAAACCCAGCTCGAGCACCTTTTCCGCCATCCGGGCATCCCCGGAAAAGCAGTGAAAGACCCCGCGCCAGCCGGCGCGGCTGCGCTCGCGCAGGAGCGTCACAATCGCCTCGTCGGCCTGGCGGGTATGAATGATCAGGGGTTTGTCCCCCGTCAGCGACCAGTCCAGAAAGAGGCGCAGATACTTGCGCTGGACCTCTTCGGGGGAATAGTTGTAATAGAAATCAAGTCCGACCTCGCCGAGGGCGACCACCCTGGGGTGCTCCAGCAGAGCCGCGATCTCGTCGAGATCCTCCGCACCGGCCTTGGCGACATCGTGGGGGTGGATCCCCACCGCCGCAAAGACCATGGCATACTTTTCCGCCAGCTCCACGCTCCTGCGGCTGGTGGCGAGGTCGATGCCGATGGTGACGATCTGCCGCACCCCGTTCATCTCAGCGCGGTCAAGCACCTCCTCGCGGTCAGCGTCGAACTGGTCGAAATCGAGATGGGCGTGGGTGTCGACAAGCCAGGCGCTCATTTCACCTTCGCGCCCGCATCGATCTCCCCCTGCGGCGAGAGAATAGCCATCCGCCCCTGGCTGTCCTCGGCGGCGAGCAGCATGCCGTTGGACTCGATACCGCGAATCACCGCCGGCTGCAGGTTGGCGACGATGATGATGTTTTTACCGACCAGCGCCTCCGGGGCGTAGTGCCTGGCCACCCCGGCGACGATCTGCCGGGTCTCGCTGCCCACCTCCAGCTCGAGACGCAGCAGCTTGTCCGCCTTTTCGACTTTTTCCGCCTTGAGCACCCTGGCCACGCGCAGATCCACTTTGGCGAACTCATCGTAGGTGATGCGCGGTTTTTCCGCAGGTGGTCCGGCGGGAGCCGGCTCCGCCGCCGGTTTGACCGCATCGGCTGCGGTGAGTGCGCTTCCGGAGGGCGCGGATGCAGCCGCACCCGCCGGGGCTTCAACCCCGGCCGCCGCGGCCTTGAGAGCCTCAGAGATCGAGCGCAGCCGCTCCACCTCCGGACGGATCTGGCTCTCCTCGATCTTGGTGAAGAGGATCTGCTCCTGTCCCAGGGTGTGCCCTGCAGCCAGATGGCGGCCGCCGCAGCCGTCCCAGGCCTGGTCATGGACGCTGCCCGGATTGCCGAGCATGGCCCAGACTTTCCCGGCCGAGAAGGGGAGGATGGGCTCCATCAACACCGCCAGGGTCTGGCAGGCCTGAATGGCGAGGTGAATGGTCGACGCGCACTTGTCGCGGTTCTCCCGCGCCGTGCGCCAGGGCTCCTGATCGTTGAAATACTTGTTGGCGAAACGGGCGATATCGATCAACGCCGCGGCCGCTTTACGCAGTTCATAGCGTTCCAGCAGTGCGCCGATTTTTTCGGGCGCTTCGGCCAAAGTCTTCACCATCTGCTCATCCAGTGCGTCGAGCGGCCCGCATGCGGGCACGCTTCCGCCGAACTGCTTGCGCGCAAAAGTGAGGGTGCGGTTGATAAAGTTGCCGAGGATGTCGGCCAGTTCGCTGTTGTTGCGCCCCTGGAAATCCTCCCAGATGAAATCGGCATCCCTGGTCTCGGGGGCATTGACCGCCAGGTAGTAACGCAAGGGATCGGCCGGGAATTTGTCAAGATAGTCGCCGAGCCAGACCGCATAGTTGCGGCTGGTGCTGAGCTTTTCACCCTGCAGATTGAGAAACTCGTTGGCCGGGATATCCGCGGGCAGGATGTATCCGCCGTGACCCATCAGCATCGCAGGCCAGATCACGGCATGAAAGACGATGTTGTCCTTGCCGATGAAATGGACCAGCTTGGTGTCGGGCTCGAGCCAGTACTCCTTCCAGGCTTCGGGCCTGCCGGTTTTTTCCGCCCACTCTTTGGTCGCCGAGATGTAGCCGATCGGCGCCTCAAACCAGACATAGATCACCTTCTCCTCATAGCCCGGCACCGGCACCTTGATGCCCCAGCTCAGATCGCGGGTCACCGCGCGCTCGCCCAACCCCTCCTGAAACCAGCCGCGCACATAGTTGAGGACGTTCTCCTTCCACTCCTTTTTATCCTCCAGCCACTCCTCCAGCTGGGGCTGGAATTCGTTGAGCTTGAGGAAGAGGTGTTTGGTCTGACGCAGCACCGGCGTGCTGCCGCACACCTTACAGTAGGGATTGATCAGCTCGGTCTGCTCGAGCGAGCTGCCGCAGGACTCGCACTGATCCCCGCGCGCTCCGGCATGGTGGCAGCGCGGGCACTCGCCCTCGACAAAACGGTCGGCGAGGAAGCGGCTGCAGCTGGCGCAGTAAAACTGCTCTATCGCGCGCTCGACCAGAAAGCCCTTTTCATGGATGACCTTGAAAAAATCGGCCGCGGTCCGGTGCTGCATCGGCGCCGAAGTGCGCGAAAAATGGTCGAAGCTCATTCCGAAACGGGTAAAGGTGTCGTAATGATCGGCCCAGTATTTGTCGACGATCTCCTGCGGAGTCACCCCCGCCTTTTCGGCGGCGATGGCGATGGGCACGCCGTGCTCGTCGGTGCCGCAGATATAGACTACATCCCGCTTTTTGAGGCGCTGGTAGCGCACATAGACATCCGCGGGCAGATAGGCCCCGGCGAGGTGGCCGAGATGGATCGGCCCGTTGGCATAGGGCAAGGCGCTGGTCACCAGCAGCCGCTTGTATTCCTTTTGCTGCTCTTGGCTCATTCTGGTCGTTCTCTCTTCCATAATATTATAGCATAGCCGGTGCGCGTGCGCGCCCGGCGTGGTTCGACGGGGCTGCGGCCGCAGGGGCCGTGCTCCCTAATTAGATTCAGGTGCGGAGATCAGGGTAAAATTTTCCATCTCCGCCATATCGAAACTCTCCTGCTTCTCCGGCGAAAAAAAGAGGGTGATGCGTTCGTTAAAGACATCCACGTGGGTGACCCTTCCCTCGCCCAGCGGGGTCTGGAAACGGGAGTCAACCCGCGGCAGCCGGGACATCTGGCGCCGGTAGAAATCGCGCTCATACATCAGACAGCAGAGCAGGCGGCCGCATAGTCCGGAGAGCTTTTGCGGATTGAGGGGCAGGTTCTGCTCCTTGGCGCACTGGGTTGTGATCGGTTCGAACTCTTTCAGAAAGGTGGTGCAGCAGAGCTTGCGGCCGCAGGTCCCGTAGCCGCCCACCCGCTTGGCCTCGTCGCGCACCCCGATCTGGCGCAGCTCGATGCGCACCTTGAAAAGGCCGGCCAGGTATTTCACCAGCTCACGGAAATCAACCCGCTTCTCTGCGGTGAAGTAAAAAGTCACCTTGTTGTTGTCGAACTGGTATTCGACATCCACCAGCTTCATCTCGAGCCCGGTTTCGGCGATCCGCTTGCGGCAGATCTGATAGGCCTCGAACTCCTTGATCCGGTTCTGGCGATAGTGATCCAGGTCGCGCGGGGTCGGTTTGCGCAGGATGTTGCGCAGCACAGCATCGCTCTTTTTGCGCTCGAGCACCGAACCGAGCTGATTGACAATGCCCAGATCCTCCCCCTTTTCGGCCTCCACGATGGCATAGTCGCCGATCTTGAAGGGAAATTCCTGGGGATTGGCATAGATATCCTTGCGCTCCCCCTTGAAAACGATCTCAACCATCATATCGAACTGCCTTTGAGTATTAAATTCAGGTTCAGCCGCCCCAGCAGCACCACCAGAATCAGGGTGGGATGCACGTTGCGGTCGAGCATCTCTATCGATTTTTCCAGATCGGCGAAAATCGCCTCGAAGCGGATCTCGCTGAAAGCGGCGACAAATTTGTTCATCACCTCGATCTGGTCCACATTGACAAGCTGGTCGCTGGCGACCGCTCCGGGATTGGCCGTGAGCACCAGCGCGTCCCGGAACCAGATCAGCATCAGGGAGAAAAATTCGCGCAGCTCGCGCTTGTCCAACTCCTCGAGCACCCCCTCGGCCCACTCGATCCGGGTGCCCTCATCCTTCAGGCTGATACGCATGGCCTCGATGACCAGATTGCGGCGCTCCTGCAGGTTCTCCTCGAGCAGCCCGGCGGCGTGACGGTAATTGCCCTGGGCGATGCGCGCCACCAGCCGCGCCTGATCCTGCGCAACTCCCTTGCGTTCCATCAGCGCGGAGGCGACCTCGGCGTTGGTGAGGAGGTTGAAATCAACGCGCTGGCAGCGCGAAACAATCGTCGGCAGCAGTCCGGCGTCGCGCGAAGAGGTCAGAATCAGCTGCATGTCGGGCGGCGGCTCCTCGAGGATCTTGAGCAGGGCGTTGGCCGCCTCGGGAGTCATTTTGTCCGCCTCGGCGATGATAACGACGCGGCGCCCCTCGAGCGGCTTGAGACTGCTCACCCGCCGCAGCTCGCGGATGCGCTCAATGCCGATCGTCGGCGCAGCCCAGGGCAGCTTGCGGATGTAGGGATCGCGGACGAGGCTGTCGAGCACCTCGCGCTCCTCCTCGACCGCCGCATTCTTGGGCATGGGGAAGAGAAAAAAGAAATCGGGATGGCCGAAACGGCCGGCGC
Organism: bacterium; assembly: GCA_029560815.1. The sequence goes on along the minus strand of JAKQKF010000065.1, from coordinate 494 downwards.
GACGGCAGGCGCTGCAGCTGTCACAGGGCTTGATGTCACCGCCGCTGCTGCAGAGGAGCGCCTTGGCCATCTCGATGGCCATCGCCTCCTTGCCGACGCCTGCTGGACCGGCAAACAGATAGGCATGGGGGATCCGCCCGGTATGCAGCGCCCGCGCCAGGATCTCCTTCGGCCGGGTCTGGCCGATGATCTGTGCGAAACTCATGAATCTCTTTCAGGCCGTATGAGAGGGATGATACCGCGCCTCATCCCAGCCACTCTTCGGGGTCCAGGTTGCGGGTGTTCTTCCAGATCTGGAAATGGAGGACCGGACCATTGATCGAACCCGACTCGCCGACGGTGCCGATCACCTGGCCCTGGCGCACCGGATCATCCTGGCTGACGCGGATCTCTTCCAAATGGGTATAAACCGTGTAAAAACCTTCACCATGGCTGACGATGACGATATTGCCGCTGCCGCGCTGCCAGGTGATCGTCTGCACCTGACCATCTCC
>JAKQKF010000054.1 GCA_029560815.1 bacterium | reverse complement strand
GTAGATGTTTTGAATGTCAACATAGGTGATCAGATCCACGCCGGGGAGGCTCCAGCGCCGGTCGGCGCGAAGGTCGAGCGAGTGGTTGACCGCGATACGGGCGGTATTGTAACTCTCCGCCGAACGGCTGTAATCGGCGTTGTAGGGGGTATAGGGGCGGCCGGTGGCGAGGCGGAACTTGGCGCTGAACTCCCACCGGTTATTGGGGATATAGCCGCCGCCGAAATTGACAATCCAGCGCTGGTCGAAGCTGCTCGGGCGCAGCACCCCGTCCAGTCCCCTGAATTTGGACTCGTTATAGCTGACGCTGAGCAGGGCGTAGTGGGGCACCTCGGCGATGCGTTTTTGCAGAAAGAGCTCGACTCCGCGCGCCCAACCGCTCCCCTCGCTGACCAGGGGATCGAGGCCGAAGGAGGCAAAGCCCTCCTCGGCGCCGCCGAATCCCGCTCCGGTGTTGACCATCACCAGCCAGGGCTGGAGGGTGCTGACCGGATAGCGGTCGTAATCCTTGTAATAACCCTCGAGGCTGATTTTGACATCCTCCTTGAGATAGCGCTGGAGGCCGAGGATGAACTGGTCGACCTGGATGTGGCGCAGGCTGCGGTTCTCCGGGTTGGCGACCAGCCAGACATAGGCGGGGGCCTGATGGTAGCGCCCAACACTGGCGCTCAATTTGGTGATCGGATCCAGGGCATATTCGAGGGCAAGGCGCGGCGAGAAGGCACTGCCCTGGTCGATGAGATTGAAATAGTCAAAGCGACCGCCGGCGGTGAGAGTAAAGGGGCCGCTCTTCTGGACGAACTGCAGCCAGGCGGCGCTCTTGACGGCGGTGGTGTCGAGCAGGGCATCCACTTCGAGGAGTTGGCCGAAGGGAGTAACAAATGGGGGCAGCTTGATATCGCTCTCGAAAAAGACCGCGCGCGCCTGGGCGCCGAGGGTCACCTCGCTGCTCTTGGCCGGTTTAAAGACCAGGTTGGCGGTGATCAGGGTTTCCCGCTCCAGGGAGTTGTTGATGAAGATGGGATTCCGGCTGGTGTCCGACTGGACCAGGTCGTAGCGGAAGCGGTTGTTGCTGAGGGTGACCGTGGAGTAGCCTGCCTTGTAAAGCCGCCGCCAGGTCAGCCCCGCAACCGCCTGGTACTGGTCGCTGGCGATGACGCGCGAGTTGTCGTAGCGTTTCTCGGCGGTATCGTTGAAGAGCTTGACGTCGTCGATAGCCGATAGCGCAGTCAGGGTGAGCTGGTCGCGGTCGCTGAGGCGGTAATCGCCCTTGATGAGGAAATCCCAGTACTCCGGTACAAAAGCGAA
>JAKQKF010000038.1 GCA_029560815.1 bacterium | reverse complement strand
GGCCAGGGGTTCATAGTAAAACGGGGCGCCATGGGCGTCGCTGATGGTCTTGATCTCGTTGAACTCGGGGTCGGTGGCGCGATAGAGCATATAGCCCTCGAAATCGTGGCCGTAGATCTCATCCCATGAGCCCTCGGCGGCCGCATCCCAGGAAAGTACAACCCGTTTATCCCCCGGCCAGGCATAGAGCGTCGGTTTGATCGGCGGAGTGGCAAAGCGATAATTGTCGTCGTAGATGCGCTGCATGATCGATTTGTTGCCGAGGATGTCGGCTTCGCTGCTACCGAAGACCACGGCCACGGAGAAGCGCTCGGTTTGGCCTGGTTTGAGGGGGAAATAGCCGGCGCCGTAAACGAATTCAGAGTTCCCGCCCAGATCGATGCGCTGCCGTGGCTGAACGGTATGGGTTTCCGTCCACCAGGTCCCGGTTGTATATGAAAAGGTGCCTGGCGCGGTGCGCGTGTAGAGGGTTTGATCGTCCTTGAGTTTGAAGCGGTTGACCAGCGCAGGGGTAAAGCTGGTGAGGCCGATCTGATCCGATTCATCCAGGTCGGTGCGGTCGAAGTTGGGCTCGCCGTCGTCGGGCATGCCGTTTTGCTCCGTGCCATCGCTGTCCGGGCCTGGATAGTACTCCTCTCCCGGCAGCAGACCGTCTGACCCGGTGTCGTGGTAGCGCGGATCCCAATCGCCGTCCTCATCGCCGGACCAATGGCCATGTGGTGCGCCGTAACGGCCTGTCATGTAGGGACTGGCGTCGGCAGCGATCCATTCGCCGCGACCGCTCGCACGGCTCTCATCGATCAATCCGTCTTCATCGTTGTCGAGCCCGTCGGTATCGATCCCCGGGGATTCAAGAAATGCAAAACCGAAATAGCCGGTGCTGCTGCTGGATTTGTCCCATTGATAGGTGATGTTGATATCGCCGCTGGGGTCAAAAGACATCGCATCGTTGAGGGGGCCGCCGCCGTCGGCGTCGACATACATGCCGAATACCACATTATTCAGGGCGTACGGACTGGTGTTGGTGATGTCATAGATGGCGATCAGGATGTCCTCGGCCAGGGGATCGGACCACTGATAGCCGCGCACCTTGACCTGGAGCCCCAGACCGCCCCTGGCTGAATCGCCGGGAAAGGGATAGTAGGCGGATTCGGTGTTGTTCCAGTCCACCATGGTGTAATAGCTCTCCTGATCGGCGATCGGAGCGGCCTGGAATTCCCCGTTCCACATGCCGTCGCGGCTGCCGGACTCACCGGGGTAATCGTAGACCCAATGCTTCGGCCAGCTTTCCGGGATATTGCTCATGGCCACACTCTGCTCCCCTTCCGGAAGCAGCGTGTTGTAGTAGCCCGGCAGGGGCTCCCAGCTGTAGGTATAGGCCCCGGTGGGATTTTCGTCGAGGTTATAGGGGTCGCTGTAGCTTTCGGTGAAAATGTAATACTGGTTGGCCTCCTGGTCGACGATGCGCGCCCCGGCGAACATGACAAATTCCAGGCCGTATTCGGTGCCACTGCCCTTGGGCCACTCCATGCTCGGTTTTTCGGTGCGATGACCGAGATTGCCATAATTGCCGAAGCGGGTACGGATGAGGTTGCCGTTGTGCACCGCAGTGACGCGGTTGCCGACCAGCTCCAAATGCTGGGCGAAGAGGCCAGGAGTCATCGCCATCACCAGG
>JAKQKF010000035.1 GCA_029560815.1 bacterium | reverse complement strand
CCGGCGAAGAGCAGGCCGACGGCCTTGGGATTGGTCGTCACATCCTGCACCATCAGCGATCCGGAATCGCCGCCGGCCAGGAACTTGCTTCTTTTGTTGGCGATGATGATTTGACCGGTGAAGGTCTTGGTGAAGGCTGTGCCGCCCGCGCACTCGTTTTCATAGGTGATCGAAACGGTGCCGTTGAGCGCCGAAACCGAGCTCCGGGTCAGACCGGTGGTGCGGCCGCTCTTCTTCACAGCCTGGCCTACCGCCGCAGCGATGGTGGAGGACGAGATCGTGCCGATCTCGAGGATGGCGCCGGTAGGGCTCACCATGCCGGAAATCACCTTGGCAACCGCGCAGTCGACATTGCTGTTCGGGAGCGAATGCTTCAAAACCAGGGTTCCGACATTCTGGCCGTTCGCGGCGGTGCAGTTGATGTCGATCAGGCCGGGCTGGATCACCGGATCGCCGGTCGCAGCGATCTTGCTGTTGCCGCCGGCGATGATGTCGGCCTCGAGCACATGGTAGTTGCTGAGAATATGCTGCTGGCCGCCGATGGTGATCAACGAACCGAGGGTGCCGCCGCAGCAGTAGCCATTGGCAAGGTCGTAGCTCCAGCCGCCCGAGGTGCCGAGCTGGATCGGCGCTGTCTGTTTGGCCGTATGGCTGACAGCGGGAGTTGTCGTTTTCATCGCCTTGATTTCGCCGGTCACTTCAATGACCAGGGGCACGCTCTCCAGCTCGGCGGGAATTCCGCCCGGGCCTTTTTGCAGCGCAGCCGATTTGGCCATCACCATGATCACCGGCTGGCCATCCTCGGTCACGGTGACGGCAGTGCCGACGACCTCGGGATTCTTCATCAATTCGGCGGTATGCCGCTCCTGCACAGCGATCACCGCCTTGATAGCCGGATTATCGAGCGTCCACTCACCGGTCTTGACCGTGGGTTCGGCAGCGGTTGGCATCGCCTGCTTTTCGCCGCAGCCGAACACCAGCAGCAGCACCAGCAGTGTGGCGGTTCCAATCAGGGCAATTTTCAGCGCTTTCGTTGCTTTCATCTTGACAACCTCCTGGTTTAAGCACTACGCCTTTGCGGGAATGAAGAATAAAACACGAGTCGCGGCTTGCGGCTTTTTCAAAATAATTATGTTCATGAGGAATAGCAAGTTTTTTTTCAACTATTTTTCGCGATGGGCATGAGCCTTCCAGGGCGTGGCATGAGCCGGCATGGAGTGAATATGGGGGGAAGAGGGAAAGGTGTCGGATCGAAAGAGGGCGTCTCCGGCGGCAGAGACGCCCTTTTTATGATCAGAAGAAGATCAAAGAGGTCAGGATGAAAACCGGGATGAGGATGAGCAGGGAGTAGCCCATGTAGCCGAAAAAGCTCGGCATCTTGATGCCCTGCTCCTCGGCGATGGAACGGACCATAAAATTGGGCGCATTGCCGATATAGGTGTTGGCCCCCATAAAAACCGCACCGGTGGAGATGGCTTTGAGAAAGATCCCCTTTTCGGCAATGAGGGCGGCGATGGCCTCCTTTTCCGGCATGCCGGCGAAAAAATTGCCGAGCGCAGTATTCAGGAAGGTCAGATAGGTCGGAGCGTTGTCGAGAAAACTGGAGAGGAACCCGGTGATCCAGAAGTAGTGCCAGGGCTCCTTGACGGCGTTGATGATGAAGGCCAGGTCCCCCTGGGTGCCGGCGCGCAGCATCGCCAGGGCCGGGATGATGGTGATGAAAATGCCGGCGAAGAGCAGGGCCACCTCGACGATCGGCCCCCAGGTGAACTCGTTTTTCCGGCGCAGCTCCCTGGAGGTGGTCACCCAGGAGAGGGCCACCATGACCAGCAGGATGAGATCCTTGACGATATTGATCACCCCCATGTGCACGCCCAGGACCGTCACCTCGCCGGCGTGGATCGTCCCGCTCATCAGCACGGCGGCGATGATGCCAACGAGAAAGATCAGATTATGGGTGCCGCGGATGCGCACCGGCACCTTCTCCCCGCTCTCTTCTGCCAGAAAGCCGGCCTTGCGCTCGCGATTGTAGAGCCAGGTATCCATGACAAAAAAGCCTCCGAGCACCAGGGCGACCACAAACAGGGTCTCGGGCAGGAGCTGGAAGGTCCAGAAAAAGGGGACGCCATGGAGAAAACCGAGGAAAAGGGGCGGATCGCCCAGCGGGGTGAGCGCGCCGCCGATGTTGCTGACCAGAAAAATAAAAAAGACGATGATGTGCATCTTGCTCCTGCGTCCGGCGTTGGCCCGGATCACCGGACGGATCAGCAGCATCGACGCCCCGGTCGTGCCGATCCATGATGCGATCACCGTGCCGATCAGCAGCAGCAGGGCATTCAGGGCGGGCGTTCCCTTGAGCGTGCCCTCGACCAGGATCCCCCCGGCCACCGTAAAAAGGGCGAGCAGAAGGATGATGAAAGGAAGATAATCGATGAGAACAATGTGCAGGATTTCATGGACGGCCGGATGCCCGTAGACGGTGACAAAGGGTATCGCCACGGCCAGAGCCCAGAAGGCCGAGACCTTGCCGTAATGGTGATGCCAGAATTTGGGAGCGAAGAGAGGGAAAAGGGCGATGGAGAGGAGAATGCCGGCGAAAGGGATGATGCTCCAGACCGGGAGCACCTGACCCAGATTCACTTCACCCCCGGT
>JAKQKF010000026.1 GCA_029560815.1 bacterium | reverse complement strand
GGAATATACCCGAGCCGATGGTGACGCCGATGACCACCCCGATCGCCGCCCAGACGCCGAGCCGGCGTTCAAGCCCGCCCGCAGGTTGCACTCTGCCCTCTGATTCCATGGCCATTCTCCCGTCCATGAGACGATCCGAAGCAATTTTCCGCTAAATTACACTATTGTATGTTGATATTCAACCCCTTTCTTGCCGCCCCACCATTTTAGGGATTGACTTCGAGGGCGCCAGGTGCTAAATTGTCCCGCTCACCATTCACGACCACAAAGGAGATGCCCTTCATGCAACCCGTCACTATATTCTGGTTTCGCCGCGACCTCCGCCTCGAAGACAACGCGGGACTCTATCATGCTCTCCAGGAAAGCAGCCCGGTGCTGCCGCTCTTTATATTCGACCGGGAGATCCTTGACGATCTGGATGACCGGAACGACCGCCGCGTCGCCTTTATCCATCAGGCCCTGCGGCAGATCGATACCCATCTGGCGGAAGCGGGCAGCCGCCTGCTCGTCCGCCACGGCCGTCCGCTGGAAGTGTGGCGGGAGCTGCTCCGCGACCACACCATCCGGGCGGTCCACACCAACCGCGACTATGAACCCTACGCTATCGAACGGGACCGTGCAGTCGCTGCCCTGCTCGCAGAGCACGGCATCCCGTTCCACAGCCACAAGGACCAGGTGATCTTTGACGGGGATGAAGTGGTCAAGGAGGATGGCAAGCCCTATACTGTCTACACACCCTATATGAGGAGATGGCTGGCGCATCTGACGCCGGAAGATCTCGCGGCGCACCCGAGCGAAAAGCTGCTCGCGCGGACGGCGCAGGGGATGCCGGGCGGCGTGCCGCCCCTGGAGGAGATCGGCTTTGCGCCGATGACGGTTTCGACGACGCCGGTCGTCCCTGAAGCCATCATCCGCAGCTATGACCGCACCCGCGATCTGCCGGCCGTGGCCGGCACCACCCGGCTGAGCGTCCATCTCCGCTTCGGCACCGTATCTGTCCGGGAACTGGTGCGCACCGGCCGTGAACTCAACCGGACCTGGCTGAGTGAGCTGATCTGGCGGGAATTCTTCATGTCGATCCTCGCCCGCTTTCCCCACGTCGTCGATCAGCCCTTCAAGTCCCAGTACGCCGCCATTCCCTGGCGCGAGGAAGCGGAGGAGTTTCAGTGCTGGTGCGAAGGGCGGACCGGCTATCCCATCGTCGATGCCGGTATGCGTGAACTCAACGCCACCGGCTTTATGCACAACCGCGTGCGCATGATCACCGCCAGCTTTCTCTGCAAGCACCTCCTGCACCACTGGCTCCGGGGCGAACGCTATTTTGCGCAAAAGCTGCTCGACTATGACCTCGCCGCCAACAACGGCAACTGGCAGTGGGCCGCCGGCTGCGGATGCGACGCCGCCCCCTATTTCCGCCTCTTCAATCCGGAAATCCAGACCGTAAAATTCGATACCAAAATGGAGTACATCAGACGGTGGGTGCCCGAGCTGGGTACTCCCGCCTATCCCGCCCCGATGGTGCCGCACGCCGCGGCGCGCATCCGCGCGCTTGAAACTTACGGCCGGGCGCTGAAGGAGGCGAAGACTCAAACCGGAGGCACCGACTGAACGAACGCGCCATGTCCGGGGAGCGCTGGTCTCCGCGGGCCCGCGCCGGACGAAAACAGGTCCGGGCGGGATGTGAGCGAGCGGCTACAATCTTCCCGCCAGAACACAGCTCTTTTTAACGCGCATGAAAGCCCCACTGGCCTCCGCAAAGGCCTCAAGATAGAGGATGTAGATGCCGATGGGGCAGCGCACCCCCTGATCGTCAAGTCCATCCCAGAAGAGGGTCTTGCGGCTGCCGCTCGGCTCGTAATTGCAGAGAAAGCGCACCTGCCGGCCGCGGCTGTCGAAGATGCGCAGATTGATGCGGGCGGTGCGCTCCGGCAGCTCGAGGCTGATCGCCATGTGGTCTTCAAAGCCGTCCCCATCCGGGGAGAAGGGATTGGGTGTAACCGCAATCAGCGCCTCCACCGGCAGCCGGCCGATGAGCAAGCTGTTGGCATAGCCGGCGGTATGACCCCGCTCATCCGCACATGACCCCCAATTGCTGCGCACGGAGGAGGCGACCAGCGGGCTCAGCCGCTCCAGAGAGATCCCCCGGTCTCCCCCCCACTCTGCCAGATACCAGACCGCATCCACCATCCTTCCCAGACCGTCATAAAGCACCACCCCGTCGCCGGCGCTGTTCAGCCCCGGCCAGTCCGAGACCACCACCCCCGTGCAGCCCGCCGCCGGCAGCGCGGGCAGCAAGCTCTCCTCGCCGGTCAGGACCAGATAGCCTTGCGGCGGGATGGTCACCTCCTCCCTGGCCAGCAGGCGCTTTTTAAGGGTGTCCGAATCGCTCATCCGCCAGCCCGTCAGCCGTACAGCATTATCCCCCCGGTTGTAGCATTCGATCCACTCCGCCTCCCCTGCGGCGGGATTGGCCATGATCTCGTTGACGACGAGCAGCGCCCGGGTGCTGTCCACAGACACCGAAGTGATGCTGTTGGCGTAACCGGGCGTGCCGTGCTCCACAGCACTCTCGCCCCAGTTGTCGGCACCATCACCATCCTCCAGCCGCAGCTTCTCCTCCGAAAAACCCTCGTCATTGGGGACGGAATAGGTGTGGGCGGCAACCAGGCTCGAATCGGGAGGGTGGATAGAGACGCGTTCCGGACGGGTGTTATTGAGGCCATAGCTGCCGAACTGCGCTCTGTCGATGGTCAGCAGCAGCGCGTCCGCCGGAATGCGGCCGGCGTAAAACAGACTGGTGGTATAGTATCCGGGGACGAGAATAAGGCCATATCTGTGCGGAGCGAGACGCGCCCCTCCGCCCGGCGCGGCTGTGATGCGGCCCCAGCCGCTGCTGTCGGAAAGCAGCCAGCCGTCGAGATCCACCGTATCCGAGGGCGAGAGGTTGTAGAGCTCGACAAACTCGTCATAGCGCTCGTTGCCCGCAGGGTTGAACATGATCTCGGAGAGAACAATCTGGGCGCCGGCAGGTCCGGCGCAGAAGAAGGCCGGCAAGAGCAAAGATGTCAAGAGACGGTTGAGCATAACCCCTCCCGCTGAATTTTTCGCTGCACAAACGGTCAAGCCGGGCGATCGGGCGGGTTCCGGGGAGGCGGGTCGTGGCGTTCCATTCCGGTGAGAAGCGTCTGCGGGGCGTGGTGGCGGCCGGACAGGCGCGTGAAGCAGCTCCCGGTACTAATCCTGCGGGAGCATCTCGAGCAGATCCTGGAGCGTCATATCCTTCCAGGTCGTTTTCATCGTATCATCCGAATGGTTCATGACGTTGCGGACGAGGTGGTCGACGCGGGTATGACGGCGGGAGACAGTATCGTAGTTGCGCAGTTCGATCAGGGCTTCCGCCACCCTGATTTGGGCCGGATGCTTGGCTGGCGTGTAACGGTTCTCGCCGCCGTTCTGGCTGTGGAGCAGCTGCAGGTTGACCAGCTCGCCGGCGACGGTGTTGATCACACTCTCGGGTATGCTGAAATAGTCCGAAAGTTCCTCTTCGCTCGAACTGCGGCCGTGGTGAAAATACTGGGAGGTGATACGCAGCATCACCTTCAGCGCCAGGGATTCGTAAAACATCGGCGAAAGATAGGGATGGGTCCGGTCCCAGATCAGCTTGTCCATGTTCTGATGGGCATAGGCCAGCTGGGAACTGAAGAGCAGAATCGACCAGCCGACGAAGAGCCAGAGCAGGAGCAGGGGGAGGACGGCGAAACGGGCGTACATCACTGACTGCGGACCCGAAATGAAGGCCGTGTCAAGGAACTGGGCAAAGTTCCAGTTGGCGAACATCCACAGCGCCGTGCCCACCACCGCGCCGATGACGGCCGACTTGAAGCGCACCCTGGTGTTGGGGATGAAGTTGAGCAGATACCAGATGATAAAGGTGGTGACGAACCAGGGGCCGAGATTACGCAGCATCTCGCTGGTGAAGTTGGAGTCGGGCGGAGAATCGATCCACAGCTGATAGCGATTGGCGATCCAGCTGAGGATCAGCAGGCCGATGATCGGCCCGATTATGATAAAGCTGGTATACTCGATGAAGCGGCGGTGCATCTTGCGCTGCTTCCTGACTTTCCAGATGGCATTGAAGGAGTATTCGATGGTGGAGACGATCAGCAGCAGTGAAGCGAGGAGAAAAATAAAGCCGATATAACCGAGGGTGTTGATGTTGGTGTTATTGACGAAGGCCATGATCTGCGGGACGAGCAACTGAACCGCCTCCTCCCCGAGAGGGTGAAAGGCGTAGACCAGTACGCGGGAGATGGTCTCCTGCATACCGATAGCCTTCATCAGCGAAAAAAAGACCGCGATGAAAGGGACCAGAGCCAACAGAGTGGTATAGACCAGGGCACCGGCGGTATCGAAAAGCTTGTTTTTAAGAAAGGTTCTTACGACCAGCATGCCAAGCAGCAGCTGGTGCGTGAGCAATACACGCCATTTGGAAACCTTGTGCTGGTCGATACGCCAGAAATCGCGCGCCAGCCAGTAACTCCAGGCGGCGAATCGGTCTTTTATCTGCTTCCAGCGACTCATCATCATCCCTTGGATTAGTCCGTCCCAGAAAAAGTATACGGACAAAAGGAATGAAAGTCAAGCAAAAGCGAAACCGGACCGGGGAAAAAATCGCCGCGGACAGGGCGGGAGCCGGATTCTGAGAAGGGATGAGTGCCCGTCACAGTCCGTGGGCGGCAGGCGGGCGCCTGGCGCCCCTCACACCGGCTCAGGCCGTGGCATATTGGTGCAGCTCTTTCTCCACCGCGGCGTAATAGCCCTCTTTCAGCTCGGCGATCAACTCAGCCACGGAGACCAACCGGTCCACCCGATAGCCGTTGGCGCCGGTGAAGGCGAACCCCTGCTCCAGCCGGCCCTGCTGGGCATTACCGAGAGCCAGAGCGATGCAGTAGGGGGCAGTTTTGTAATCGCAGGTCTTTAGACATTTAAAGGGGCAGGTGAAGGGCTTGCGCTCTCCGGCCTCGACATCCCGGATAAACTGGTTGCGGATGGCCCGGCCGGGCAGCCCCACCGGACTCTGAATGATGGCTATATCCTCCTGACCGGCATCGATGAGGGCCTGTTTGAAAGCGGGATCGGCGTCGCATTCATACGTGGCGATGAAACGCGTAGCCATCTGGACGCCGCCGGCGCCGAGACTGATCATGCGCAGAATATCGCGGCCATCGAAAACGCCCCCGGCCGCGATGACGGGGATACTCTTGCCGTACTCTTGCTCCCAGGGCCGGAGTGCGGCCACTACGCCGGGCAGCAGCTTCTCGAGGGCGTAGGCGGGATCGTCGATCTGTTCATGCCTGAAACCGAGATGTCCTCCCGCCCTAGGCCCCTCCACGACCACAGCGTCGGGGATGCGGCCATATTTTCTGCTCCAGTAGCTGAAGATCAGTTCGGCAGCCCGAGCGGAGGAGACAATCGGTACAATCCGTGTGCGCAGATAATCCAGCCGCTGCGGCGGGTACTCATCGGAGAGATGCAGCGGCAGGCCGGCGCCGAGAAAGAGCAGGTCGGCTTCCGCCTCGATAGCCGCGGTCACCAGGCTGGTATAATCGGAAAGGGCCACCATGATGTTGACGCCGATGATGCCTCCGGTCATGCTTTTGGCTTTGGCGATCTCTTCGTGCAAAAGCCGGCTGCTCATGCCCTTCGTGCGGCCCCTCGCCCTGCCCTCGAGCAGGTCAAGACCCACTGCGGCGATCACGCCGATTCCCCCGCAGTTGGCCACAGCCGCAGCCAGTCCAGCCCGTGATATTCCCACCCCCATGCCGCCCTGGACGATGGGCACACTGGCCATCTTGTCGCCGATGCGCAATGAAGGCATGATCTCGCTATACATAGTCATCTCCTGTGATACGTTCTGAACGGGCCCGGCGGATGCGGCAGCTGCGGCAACCTGCCGGTGACGGCCCGAATGAATAGAATTCATTTTGTAATCTGGATAAAAACCATTAAACTAATATAGAGAATTCATGCTTCAACTATTGTAAAAGTACTGTAAAAACGGTCAGGAGCCCATGAAACGCTGGCGTTCCTATTTTTTCCACATCCTCATCTTTATCTTCGCCCAGCTCGCGTGGCTGGCCTTGATCGCCCTCTGGATCTACTGGTATGTCTCCAATTATATCATTTTCAGCCAGGTTGGCGAAAAGCTCTCCCCGCAAGTGATTCCGGCGGGACGTAATGTCTTCGCCCTGGTGAGCGGCCTCGTGCTGATGGTGGCCATATCCGCGGGCATGTCGCTGCTCTTCCGACGCCTCAGCATCCAGTACAATATGGCCCGGCTCTATGATAATTTCATCGCCAATGTCACCCATGAATTAAAGACGCCCCTCTCCTCGATCCAGCTCTATCTGGAAACCATGGCGCGCCGGGAGCTCCCCCGTCCCAAACAGGAGGAGTTCCTCGCCTTGATGCTCAAAGACAGCCAGCGCCTCAACGCCCTGATCAATGCCATTCTGGAAATGCCGGCCCTCGAACACAAACGAATCGCGCATCAGTTTTCCGTGCATGCCGCCGGTCCGCTGCTGCATACCCTCCTGCAGGAGGCACGCGAACAGTTCCAGCTGGAGGAACAGGCCCTCACCATCAATGGCGCCCTGCGCTGTCAGTGCGTCGCGGATAAAAACGCCCTACGTATCGTCCTTTTCAATTTGATCGACAACAGCATAAAATACAGCCACGGCCCGGTGCGCATCACAGTCTCCCTGAGCAGCAGCGACAAGAGCATCGAGATCCTCTTTGCCGATCAGGGCATCGGCATCGAGGAACATGAACAGAAAAAAATCTTTCACAAGTTCTACCGCATCAGCTCGGAAGCCATCCCGAACGTCAAGGGAACCGGACTCGGACTCTATTGGGTCAAGGAGATCATGAGATACCATGGGGGAGACATCACGGTTTCCAGCCCGGGCTCTTTCAAAGGGTCGGTTTTCCGCCTCGAACTGCCCATCTATCGCCTCTCCAAGCGGCGCCATATCGAGCGGCTGCTGGCTAAAAGCAGAAAGGAGCGCGGCGATGAGGAGTGAGAATTTTCGCGGCAGCCGCATCCTCCTCGTCGAAGACGAAGAGTCGCTGGCCATTGGATTGGAGTATAATCTGGTCGAAGAGGGCTACGTGGTCGTTCGCGCCGCCGATGGCAGGCAGGCCCTCGCCGAATTCGCCAGACAGTCCTTTGATCTCGCCATCCTCGATGTCATGCTGCCTTTTATCGACGGCTTTGAGGTCGCCCGCCGCATCCGGCAGACGGCAGCGCAGCTGCCCATCCTCATGCTCACCGCCCGTAAAACCATCAAGGACCGCCTCGAGGGACTGCAGACCGGCGCGGATGATTATATGACCAAACCCTTCCATATCGAAGAGCTGCTTCTCCGCGTCAAGGGGATGCTGCGCAGAAAGAACTGGTATGGCGAGGATGCCCTCGTGGGGCAGCTCTACCGATTCGGTCACAACGAGATCAATTTCGACTCGCTCGTCTGCAACAGCGGCGGTGCCACAATACAGATCACCCCGCATGAAGCCATGGTGCTGCGCTACCTTATCGCCCACCGGGATAACGTCGTTACGCGGAAAGAGCTGCTGGAAAAGGTCTGGTTAATGCACGGGGAGATGGAGACGCGGACGATCGACAACTTTATCATGCGGCTGCGGAAGTATTTCGAAACCGATCCGGCCCGCCCGGTCTTCATCATCAGCATCCGCGGCGCGGGTTACATGTTCCGGAATGGATGACTCCGGACCGCTTTGCCGCCAAAACCGGGGCGGGTTTTACAAAGATTTAAAAAAGCTTGTCCAGGTTGCGCAGGAGCGCCCCCCAGTGCGTCGAGCGCAGGAAACGGCGCTGGAGGAACACCGCCGGCAGGGCGGCCAGCTTGCGGCGGAGCCGCCGGCTGAAGAGGAGATCACCGGCGGCGTGGAAAAGGCGAACGGAAGCCGGCTCATAAGGGAACCACCAGAGCGGAGCCGCGCGCCGGCCGCGGTCGTAACTGACATATTTGGCTTGGGTCAGCTCGAGCAACCCCAGATCGGTATGGGTCAGCCCGATGCCGCTCTGCTTGTGGCCGACCCACGGGGCGCTGGGCTCGCCCCAGCTCATGGTGCTGTCATTGATAATGACTGTGCCCGCCTGCAGGTCGCGCTGGAGACGTTCGGCCGTGACCCGGCTCGCGGTATAGGCGAAAGCTGAAAGGGCATAACAGGAATCATTGGCGAGACGGACTGCTTCGTCGAGCGAGTCCACCACCATCACCGGCAGCACCGGACCAAAGGTCTCTTCCTGCATCACCAGCATCGAATGGTCGACATCGACGAGAAGCGCCGGCTGAAGGAAAAAGCCGGGCCGTTCCAGACGGGTGCCGCCA
>JAKQKF010000022.1 GCA_029560815.1 bacterium | reverse complement strand
GAGGGGTGAGTACTGGTGAGGAGGAAAGTACCGGTGATGGAAGAAGTACTGATGGAGGGGTGAGTACTGGTGAGGAGGAAAGTACCGGTGATGGAGGGAGTGCTGATGGAGGGGTGAGTGCCGGCGCCGGTGGGTGTGCCTGTGTTTCCCGCATTGCTGTACATGAACCTATGAAATCCACGAACCAGAGCGAAAAGGCTGATCCCGGCCCTTACAAGGCCGCCTTCAGTGGCAGCAACTGCTGCACATATGCTGCACATTGCTGTACTCCTGCTGCACTGCTGCCAATCAACCCCCGCGACTACGTCGCCATCCCGGTGGAGAAGGATGAGCCCTGCCATATCTGCGGCCGCCGGCCGACGTCGTCGGTGTTGCGGAGCGGGGGGAAGTACCTCTGCTACGACTGCCTGAAGAGAGCAAAACGGCCGGCGAAGGTGCAGCCCCTCCCCGGAGTGCTTGACCTCCGGAGGTTTGAGCGCACAAAGGTCGAGCTTGGCCGATGCACGATCTGCAGCAGGAGAAAAGCGGTCTACCGCTCGCCGGAGGCAAAGCTATGCGAGGAGTGCTACACCCGGCTTGCCCGGGAGGAGAATATGAGGGCGGGGGTGCGGTGAGCGGCCGGAACAGGGAGGATTGCCGGCGGCGGTGGCCGGAAACCTGGAAGGATCGATCCTGGTATGTGCAGCAGAATGGGTGAGCATGCACGGTGGGGGTGCCCGGGCTTCCCGCACTGCTGCACCTGAACCGGGAATCTCCCGTATCAGAGAGGAGATGGCAATCCCGGCCCGAATAGGGCTGCACCCGGCGGCAGCACCTGCTCTACATATGCTGCACCGCTGCCATCATACCGGCAAGGCAGCGGTTCAATCCCGCGGATGTTGTTCTGACTCATCAAACCCCGATCCGCCCGATGCGGCCCTCGCACCGGCCATCGGGGTTGAAAACAGGAGAAGAAGCGAGGAAGACCGAAGAATGGGGAACCGATCCAGGTATTCTACAAGATCACAGTGGAGATCGAGCATATTCCGGAGGTTCTTGCAGAAGAACGGTGGGTCCCTGGGAGGTTTGTCCTGGCAACAAATGATCTGGAGTTCTCGGTCGATGAACCGCTCACCAATTATAAAGCGCAGAGTGCGGCAGAGCGAGGGTTTCGGTTCCTGAAGGATAAATCGTTCCGGGTTGCCGAGATCTTCTTGAAGGCGGTATCCCGCATCCGGGCGCTGGTCATGGTGCTCTGTTTGTTCGTCTATTCACTCACCGAGTTCCGGTTGCGGCGAAAATTGGAACGAACCGGCGAAACGGTCATCAGCCAGACGAAAAAGCAGACCAAGCGGCCCACGCTGAAATGGGTGTTTTTCCGATTCCGGAGGGTATGGGAGTTCGTAACAGTCGAGGAGAGGAGGAGGGTGAAGCGCGTGGCAGACCTCAACGTGGAGTTGTGGAAGATTTTGCGATTGCCGGGGAGGGAGTACGAAAAATACTACATTTGACGGAGGATATGCGGGATGTGGGAGTTACCCCGGGAGGGGGATGTATACGCTCATTTGTTTTTGCCCACCCTGATCATATCCCCTTCATGACGAGCCCTGCCACATCTGCGGCCAGCGACCTGCGTCGTCCGTGAAACGGGGCGGGCGACTCTACCTCTGCTACGACTGCCTCACGAGGGCGAAGCAGCCGGCGAAGGTGCAACCGCTCCCCGGGGCGCTCGATCACCGGACGTTTGTGCGGACAACGGTTGAACTTGGCCGGTGCGACATCTGTGCGGAGAAGAAAGCGGTCTACCGCTCGAGGGAGGCCCGGAC
>JAKQKF010000006.1 GCA_029560815.1 bacterium | reverse complement strand
CTCATCGCCGGGCTGATCTACCCGAACCTGCGCCAGCGCATCGCGGCAGCGGCCATAACCTCCCGGCGGAGGACGGCCCGGCAGTCCATCCCCTTCGCGCTGGCCGATCTGCTGCTCTTCATCCTTTTCTTTACCGCTGTGCATCAGCTCAAGTACGGCACGGCCGAACTGGATTCGCGCAGCTCGATGATGCTCGGCATCATGGCGGGGATGTGGCTGCTCAGCGCCGAGTGGACCGGCAAATTTATCAAACACCCTCATCCCAATTTTTACTATCTCTTCGAGCCCTTTGTCAAGGCGGCCTTTATCATGACCGCTTCGGCGGCGGTGCTGATCTGGGCCTTTCAGCTCTTCGCCTACTCGCGCACCCTGCTTCTGGCGCCGGTCCTGCTGCTGCTGGCGGCCGAGGCGCCCCTGGCGCTGGTCTGGCTGCGCATCCGTTCGACCAAGGCGGAGGAGCGGGACGTGGAAGACGCGGCGGCCGTCAGCCTGCTGCTGGAGGAGAAGGAGCTGCCGCTGGCGTCGGCGGGCGAATTGAAAGAGGCAGCTCGGCACCGGCTGGAAAACCACTTTCTGGCGGAGCATCCCGCCATTTTCAGGCTGCTGGACAGCCGCTGCGATCTCGACGCCGTGGAACTCTCCGCCGTCTCGGTGCTGGATACCCACACCTCTTATAACATTGAGATACTCGAACCGCTCTCCCGGCAGCTCTTTGTCAATCTCCACCGCGTCAACGATTTCCGCTATCTCAACCGCTATTTCCTCACCGTGCACCAAAAGCTGGTCCAGGGTGGCTATTTCGCCGGCCTGATGGATACCTATGAGGGACGCTATAACTATCTCAATAAAAAATATCCCAAGTACATGGCGCAGCTGATCTATCTGCTCGATTTTCTCGTGCGCCGGGTGATGCCCAAACTTCCCGTCCTGGAGAAGGTCTATTTCACCCTCTCCCGCGGCCGCAGCCGCGCCATCTCCAACGCCGAACTCCTGGGCCGGCTCTATTTCTGCGGCTTTCGCGTCCTCGCCGCCCTGCCGATCGGCACCCAGCTCTTATATATCGCCCAGAAGGACAAGAGTCCCAGCGACAATCCCAATCCCTCGTACGGTCCGCTGGTCAAGCTGAATCGCATCGGCTACCAGGGCCAGCCCTTTACCCTCTACAAGCTGCGCACCATGCATCCCTACTCCGAGTTC
>JAKQKF010000539.1 GCA_029560815.1 bacterium | reverse complement strand
CCTGGTGGTTGAGCTCTCCAACGGACAGATGGTGGATGACGTGCGCCTGGCCCTGAACGGCAAGCGTCCAGTCCACCTCCACAACCGGATGGGAGGGATGGTCCCCTCGCCGGAAGAGGTCCAGGAACGGGCTCTGAAAATTCTGGAGGGTTGAGCGATGGCAGAGAAAGTTCTGGCAAAAGCGGATAGTTTTTTCGATATTTACGACCGCAATCCGAGCCCGAGCAAGGATGTGACCCATTACTGCCCGGGCTGCGGTCACGGCGTGCTGCACAAGCTCATCGCCGAGGCGATCGATGATTTCGGCATCCGCGAGCGCACGGTTTTTTTCAGTCCGGTGGGCTGCAGCGTCTTCGCCTATTACTATTTCCGCACCGGCAACATCCAGTGCGCCCACGGCCGCGCTCCGGCGTCGGCGACCGGCTTCAAGCGCACCCATCCCGAGAGCATCGTCATCAGCTATCAGGGTGACGGCGATCTGGCGGCCATCGGCACGGCCGAGATCATCCAGGCGGCCAACCGCGGCGAGAACATCACCGTCTTTTTCGTCAACAATGCGATCTATGGCATGACCGGCGGTCAGCTCGCTCCGACCACCCTGGTCGGCCAAAAGACCACCACCTCGCCCTACGGCCGCAATGCAGGCAATGAGGGTTATCCGATCAAGGTCAGCGAGATGATCTCCACCCTCGAGGCCCCGGTCTATGTCGAGCGGGTGGCGCTCACCGACGCCAAGAATACGGCCAAAGTGCGCCGCGCTGTGCGCAAGGGGCTGAAGAACCAGATCGACAACAAGGGTTTTTCCCTGATCGAGGTGCTGTCGACCTGCCCCTCGAACTGGAAGATGGACCCGGTGCAGTCCAAGCAGTGGCTGAGCGACAACATGATCCAGCAGTTCCCGCTCGGGGTTTACCGCGACCGCACCGAGGAGGTGCCGGTATCGGAGAACAAGCGCCACATTTTTCAGGTGGACGGCATCCGCGAGGCTCTGGAACTTCCCGTCGAGAGGGAAACCGAAATCAAGGCCGCCCCGCCGGCGCCCGAGTTCCAGGATCCCCGCATCAAGCTGGCGGGATTCGGCGGCCAGGGCGTGCTGATGCTCGGCCTTATGCTGGCCGAAGCGGGCATGCATGCCGGCTATCATGTCTCCTGGATCCCCTCGTACGGACCGGAGATGCGCGGCGGTACGGCCAACTGCCATGTCAATCTGTCGCACCGGCGCATCGGTTCACCGACGGTGTCGCGGCCGACCCTGCTGGTGGCGATGAATCTGCCCTCGCTCGAACGGTTCGAGGACGAGGTGGTGCCGGGCGGGCTGATCATTTACGATACGGCCATGGTTCCCCGGGCGCCCAAACGTACCGATGTCAAGGTGCTGGGCATTCCGGCCTCGACCATCGCTGACGGACTCGGCAACACCCGCGGCGCCAACATGGTCATTTTGGGAGCCTACATCGGCTATACCTCGATTCTGCCCAAGGAGGCCATTTTCGCCGCCATGCCAACCCTGATCAAGCGGAAGAATCTTATTCCGTTGAACGAGCAGGCGGTGGAAAAGGGGATGGAATTTGTGCGCAATCTGCGGGTTTAGGATAAACGTGTGACCATTGCGCAGTCCAATTCCGGCAATCCTTCCCTGAAGCAGCGTATATTCAGCGATTTGCTGCCGTTTGTGGCCAAACCCGGCCGCTATATCGGCAATGAATTCAATATGATCCGCAAGGATCCGGCGGAGGCGGAGATCCGCGTCGCCCTGGTCTTTCCGGATGTCTACGAGGTCGGCATGTCCTATCTGGGCTATCCGATCCTCTACCATATTCTGAATCAGCAGCCGCACATCTACGCCGAGCGCGTCTTCGCGCCCTGGTCGGACATGGCGGCGCAGATGCGGGAAAAGGGAGTGCCGCTCTTTTCACTCGAGACCTT
Source organism: bacterium (assembly GCA_029560815.1). The sequence goes on along the minus strand of JAKQKF010000539.1, from coordinate 5,187 downwards.
TTCACCGCTGCGGGATTTTGATCTCATCGGCTTCACGCTGCAGTATGAGCTCAATTACACTACCATCCTCGACCTGATCGATCTGGCCGGCATGCCCTTGCTGGCGGCCGAGCGGCAGGACGGACCGCTCATCGTGGGCGGCGGCCCCTCGGTTTTCAATCCCGAGCCCGTCGCCGACTTTTTTGATCTCTTCGTCATCGGCGATGGCGAGGAGGTTCTGCTCGAGCTGACCGCAGCCGTGGCCAAAGCCCGGCGCGAGGGTCAATCACGGGGGGCTCTTCTGCGCGACTGCGCGCAGATTCCCGGGGTATATGTTCCGCAGCTCTACCATCCGCATCTGAGCGATACCGGCGCCTTCGCCGGACTGGAACCCCTGCATGCAGAGGCGCCCGCGCGCATCCGCAGCCGCATTGTTTCCGGACTGGATCGCGGCAACTATTCACACCGGCCGCTCGTGCCGGTCATCGCCACCACACACGATCGCGTCTCCCTGGAAATCGCCCGCGGCTGTTCGCGCGGCTGCCGCTTTTGCAACGCCGGCATGATCTACCGCCCGGTCCGGCAGCGCAGCGTCGACGACCTGGTCGAACAGGCCATCGAGAGCATCCGCACGACCGGCTATGACGAGGTCTCGCTGGTTTCGCTCTCGACCTCCGACTATGAGGAGCTGGGGCCGCTCATGGAGAGGCTCCAGGCCGGGCTCGGAGAGAGGATGGTCAACATCTCTTTCCCCTCGCTGCGCCCCGAAAAATTCACCCCCGAGGTGGCCCGTTTCGCCAAAGGGGTGCGCAAGTCGGGTCTGACCCTCGCCCCCGAGGCGGGGACCGCCCGCCTCCGCGAGGTCATCAACAAGACCACCACGGCCGATGATCTGCTCAGGGCCGTCGATCTGGCCTTCCGTGAAGGCTGGAAGGTGGTCAAACTCTATTTCATGATCGGCCAGCCGACCGAGCAGGATGAAGACCTGCAGGGGATAGCCGATCTCATCGGGCAGGTCGTCGCCCTGGCGCGGCGGCGGAACGGGATCCGCATAAACGTATCGGTCTCGCCTTTCGTCCCCAAGCCGGGCACGCCCTTTCAGTGGGTTGCTCAGGACGGGCCGGAGGAGACCCGGCGCAAGCTCAGCTTTCTGCGCGACCGCATCCGCGACAAGCTGGTCAAGATGAGCTGGCGCGATGCCGAGGTGGCCCAAATCGAAGGGGTGCTCGCCCGCGGCGACCGCCGGCTCGGGCGGGTCATTCTGCGCGCCTGGCAGTCGGGCGCCACGCTGGAGGGCTGGTCCGAAAATTATCATCACGAAATCTGGCTGCGCGCCCTCGCCGATGAGGGGCTGCAGCCGGAACAGTACACCGGGGGCTATCCCCTTGACGCGCCCCTGCCCTGGGGGCACATCGACAAAGGGGTGACAACCAGATTTTTGCAGGATGAGTACCGCCGCGCGCTCGGGCAGGAGGTGACGCCCGACTGCCGTGACGGCCAATGCAACCGCTGCGGCCTCATGGCTCAGCCCGTTTGCCAGGAGATTCTGAGGGGGAGCAGGAGCATTCGCCCGGACGGCGGCCGGCAGCAAGCGGCCGGGCCGGAAGATGCCGGAGCGCCGTCTCAGCCGGATCAGTCAGCCGGGCCTCGCACACCAACTCCGGAGGAGTCGCGCCGGGAGGGCCGCTGGGTGCGGCTGCATTATCATCGGGGTGAAGAGGTGCGCTGGATTTCGCACCTCGATTTCATTCATGTTTTCGAACGCGCACTGCGGCGGGCCGGCTGGCCCCTGGTTTACAGCGAGGGGTTCAATCCGCATCCCCGCATTGCGTACGGGCCGCCGCTGCCGACGGGGCAGATCAGCCGGGCCGAATACCTCGACCTCATGGCAGAAGGGGATGAGATCAGCCCGCACGTCGCCGCCCTTTCAGCCCAACTGCCGGCAGGGATTACCATCCGGGAAGGCCGGCTCCTGCCGGTCAAGCCGCGGGCCCTGGCCGACGAGATCGTCCGCTCCGTGTGCCGGGTGACCTGGCCCACGCTGGCGGAACCTGAAGATTTGGAGACGCGCATCGAGGCGCTCATGGGACGCAGCGAGGCCTGGGTGACGCGCAAAAAAGAAAAAGAGCCCCCACGCCACATCGATGTCCGGCCTTTCATCGGCGGCCTGACCTGGCAGGAGGGCGCACTGCAGATCGTAAGCCATATCGAACACGGCAAGACCGTGCGTATGGAAGAAATTATCAGCCTGCTCTTCCCCGACGAGCCCGGCCGCGCGCGGCTGGCTACCATCGAACGGATGCATCTGTGGATGGAGAGGGAGGGGGAACTTGTCTCCCCCTTCGCGGCGGTGGAGGGCGGCATCAAAGTGTAAGAAATGAGGTACCATGAAAAAAGAAATTATCATCAACATCTCCGTCGGCGAATCGCGCGTCGCAATCCTTGAAGACGGGCGGCTGGCTGAGCTCTATCTCGAAAAACCCGAAAATGAACGCATGGTCGGCGACATCTATTACGGCAAGGTCGCCAAGGTGATCAAAGGCATGCAGGCCGCCTTTATCGACATCGGCCTCAACCAGGACGCCTTTCTCCATTTTTCCGATGTCAGCGAGAATCTCGCCTCCTTCAACCAGATCTTCCCCAGGGACGCCGTCACCGCTCCGCGCGGGGGCGGAGGCGGCAACAACAATAATAACCAGCGTCAGCACCATCACGGCCGCGATTACAGCGAGCCGCAGCTGCGCACCGGCCAGCCGATCCTGGTGCAGGTGACCAAGGAGCCGATTTCCAGCAAGGGGGCGCGGGTGACCACCGAGATCTCCCTGCCGGGGCGTTTTCTGGTTCTGATCCCCTATGACGATATGATCGGGGTCTCGCGCAAGATCACCAACCGCCGCGAGCGCGCCCGCCTCAAACAGCTCGGCCGCGCCATCAAGCCGCAGGGGTTCGGTCTGGTCATCCGCACCGTCTCCGAGGGCCGGGATGAGGCCATGCTCCGCGCCGACCTCGATGACCTGGTCCGGACCTGGGAGACCCTGGTCGGCAAGGTGCAAAAGACGCCACCGCCCACTCTGGTCCACAAGGATATGGATGTCCTCTCCAGCGTCATCCGCGATCTCTTCACCAACGATGTCTCGCTGCTGGCCGTCGACAACAAAAAGATGCACAAACAGATCATCAAGTACCTGCACGATGTGGCCGAATCCCTGGTCCAGCGCACCGAACTCTACACGGGGCGCGTGCCCATCTTTGACAAATACGGCATCGAGGCCGAGATCACGCGCAGCCTCTCGCGCAAGGTCTGGCTCAAGAGCGGCGGCTATATCTTTTTCGATCACACCGAGGCGCTCACCGCCATCGATGTCAACAGCGGCCGCTACATCGGTAAAAAGGACCATGACGCCAACAGCCTCAAGATCAATCTCGAGGCGGCGCGCGAAATCGCCCGCCAGCTGCGCCTGCGCGACATCGGCGGCATCATCATCATCGATTTCATCGACATGGTCGATGCCAAGAACCGCAAAAAGCTGGAGGATGAGTTCATGCGGGAACTCGAGACCGACCGGGCCCAGGTCAACATGGCCACGATCTCGCAGTTCGGCATCATCGAGATGACGCGCGAGCGCATCCGCCCGGCGCTGCTCTTCACGCTCAGCGATCCCTGCCCGGCCTGCCTCGGCACCGGCCGCGTCCTCTCCAAGACCACCACCATGGCGCGCATCGAACGCTGGATCCAGCGCTACCGCGCCGAGAAGGGCGAGCACAGCCTGCAGCTGGTGGTCAATCCCGAGCTGGCCAACTATCTCGCCTCCGGCTACCGGAGCCAGATCCTGCGCCTCTCCTGGAAATACTGGACGCGCATCAAGCTGGTCGCGGATGAGAATGTGGCCATGGATGAGTTCCGCTTCCTGAGCAAGGATGGTGAGGAGGATTTCACCAGCAAGTATTTCAGCTGATCCCGCTCCAATGCCGAAGGGGTGGCCGCGAGCGGCGATGGCTCTGCGCATCCCTCCCGGTGCTGTGATGACACGAACGGCCGCCCGGAAACGGGGCGATTTGGCGGCCGTTTTTGCATTATCATCTTGACATTTTTAAGAATTATGCCTATATTTAATGCCATTGCAGAATTGCAGTACTTAAACAGCACGGAGAATTTTTCATGTACGCGATTGTCGATATTGCCGGCGCTCAGTTCAAGGTAGCGCAGAACGATAAGATCAACGCCCCCAAGCTGCCCGGCGAGGCTGGTTCCACCGTCGAATTCGAAAAGATAGTCCTGTTGACCGGCGAGAACGGCGACGTCAAGGTGGGCAAGCCCTATGTGGAAGGCGCCAAGGTTCAGGCGACCATCGTCGGCCACGGTCAGGATAAAAAGGTCATCATTTTCAAAAAGATCAAGCGCGAAGGCTATACCCTTTTCAAGGGCCACCGTCAGCAGCACACGACATTGAAAATTGATGCAATTATCGGTTAGTGAGCGGGCCTCCGCCCGTTCTTTTTCTGGAGGATTTTCTCATGGCGCATAAAAAAGGCGTGGGCTCCTCGCGCAACGGCCGCGACAGCAACCCGCAAATGCTCGGCGTCAAGCGGTATGATGGCCAGGTCGTTCCGGCTGGAAGCATTCTCGTGCGCCAGCGCGGCACCCGCATCCATCCCGGCTTGAACGTGGGCATCGGTTCCGATGACACTCTCTTCGCCCTCAAAACCGGCAAGGTGAAATTCACCACGCACGGCAAGAGCAAAAAGAGAGTCAATATCATCCTCTAGCCTGAGCGGGGAGTACAATTTGAGCGCGATGAAAATCGCGCTTTTTTTTTCGTACAGTATGATGGAGGGGGAACGGCTTTACTGAAAAGCGAGGTAGATGATGAAAATGGTTCTGCGCAGGGGTCTCTTGACGGCACTCGTCTTCTTCGTACTGGCCTGCCACGCTCCCGCCCGGTCGCAGACGTCCGGCCTCTGTATCAACGAGTATCTCGCCTCCAATTCCAAACTCAATGCCGACCCCGATTTCCATGAATTCGGCGACTGGATCGAACTCTACAATGGCGGCGATACCGCCATCCACCTGATCGGCTGGTACCTGACCGACAATCTCTCCCGGCCGGACAAGTGGAAGATCACCGCCGACATCTCCATCAAGCCCAAATCGTGGCTGCTCATCTGGGCTGACGACCGCAATACCGGCCTGCACGCCAACTACAAGCT
>JAKQKF010000526.1 GCA_029560815.1 bacterium | reverse complement strand
AGACGGCGGCGCTGGAGGAGAGCCCCTTTTTGACCGGCAGGTCGGTGCGAAAGTTGTCGATTTCGAGCCCGCGCACGCGGTGCTTGGTCATGATCTGGTAGGCGACTCCGGCGGCATAGCTGAAAAAGCCGCCCTTTTCAGCCTCGGCCAGCAGCGCCTCGCGCTCCATGGCGACTTCGTAGGGCACCTGCCTGGTGCCGTCGCCGAGGGTGGCTTTAAAGATGAATTTGGAAGGATGGGGCTTGATGTTGGCGTGCAGTCCCTGGTTTGTGCCGGCGATAATGGCATAGCCTTTTTCGATGGCTGCGTTGATCCGCCGATACCCGCCCGCCCAGTCACTGTGTTCCCCGAAGAGGCAGATCCGCCCCGGCACAAAAAGCTTCATTGACTTTTCTCCCAAAAGGAAATAACCGTTAAGCTGAAAAAATAATATCTCACAAAGCCGCCAAGGCACCAAGAAAAGCCAGGTCGGTGTTGTCTTGTTTTTCCTTTGTGGCTCTGTGGCTTTGTGAGAGATGGTGTCACATAGAATCAGAATCCCCGCTGGCGGCGGGCCTCGAAGAAGAGCAGCGCAGCCGCCACCGAGACATTGAGCGAACTGACCTTGCCCTGCAGCGGGATGCGGGTGATGAAATCGCACTCCTCGCGCACCAGCCGGCGCAGCCCCTTGCCCTCGGAGCCCAGCACCAGCCCGGTGGGGCCGCGCAGATCGAGATCCGTATAGAGCTTGCTGCCCTCCTCGTCCGCGCCGGTGAACCAGACCCCCTTCTCCTTGAGTTCGTCGATGGTGCGGCTCAGATTGGTGACGCGGGCGACCGCGACGTGGGCGGCGGCGCCGGCCGAGGCCTTGTAGACCGCGGCGGTCATGGGGGCGGCGTTGTCTTTGGGGATGATGACCCCGTGCAGGCCGGCGCCCTCGGCGGTGCGCAGGATGGCCCCGAAGTTGTGCGGATCCTGAATGCAGTCGAGGAGGGCGATCAGGGGCGGCTCTCCCCGGCCGGCCGCGATCGCCAGGATCTCCTCGACCTCGACATAGTCGGGCAGGGTGACCCGGGCGGCCACGCCCTGGTGGTTGTCGCTGCCGGCGGCCCGGGCCAGATCGTTGCGCGGCAGGTTCTCGACCGGGATACGCCCGGCGGCGGCCAGCTTCTGGATCTCCTGCAGGGCCGCGCCGCTGAGCTCCCGCGAGACCAGCAGCTTTTCGGCGGGATAGCCGGCCCGGAGCCACTCGAGCACCGGGTTGCGGCCGTAAATATAGGAATACATCGTTCTCCTTTCATGGATCGGCTTCCGCGCGGGCTCATGCCCTGCCGGCGGGGAGCGTACCGTTCATCCGCGGCGCCCAAAACGGCCAGCCTTCTCTGAGGCGCGCCTCACTGGCGCAAGAGCCCCCCTTATTTGGTCTTCATCTCAAAGACCCCGTCCCAGTTCTCCTCCACCGGATTGTGGCTGAAATAACGGCAGCGTTCGATGTAGGTCAGGCTCGGCCCGTCCTCCGGGTCGGCCGCGAGGGCGCGTTCAAAAGCCGCTTCAGCCGCCTGCCACTCTTTGCCGCGGTAGAGGCGGAGCCCCTCCTCATAGGCCGCGATCGCAGCCCGTTTCTCCGCGCTCACCTCGGCCGCGGAGCCGCCGAGCAGCTCATAGACCCGCACCGGCTGGTTCTTGCCCTTGACCCGCAGCAGGTCGAGTTCGCGCAGCGGAAATTCATCGCCCAGCAGCTCCCGGGTGAACTCGCTGACCATGATGCTGGTGCCGTAGCTTTTGTTGGCCCCCTCGAGGCGCGAGGCGAGATTGACCGAATCCCCGATCACCGTATAGTCAAAGCGCTCCTTGCCGCCGATGTTGCCGGCGATCATCGGACCGGAGTTGATCCCCATGCGCACATGGAACTCGGGTTTCTGCTCGCGGCGCCAGCGCTCGCGCTGACCCGCCAGCTCCCGCTGCATCTCCAGTGCGGCCAGGCAAGCGCGGCGGGCATGGTCCTTCATCTCCACCGGCACGCCGTAGACGGCCATGATCGCATCCCCTTCATATTTGTCGAGGTAGCCCTGGTACTTGAAAACCACCTCGGTCATGGCGGTGAGATAGTCGTTGAGCTGGGCGACC
>JAKQKF010000525.1 GCA_029560815.1 bacterium | reverse complement strand
TTGCACTGGGTGATGATTCCGCGCGTGTCCGTGCGGGATACGATGAGCTTGCCGCGGGGGTAGGGCGTTTCGACGCCCGTTACGTATACCTGACGCCGGCTGCCGTCCGCGAAGCTGAGGAGATGCGCGGAACAGGCGTCGTTGCTGGCGACCATGTCATCCATTGCCGGATGTCCGTCAGCCCAGGATGCGGCCGATGGCATCAGCGGCCCGGCGGACGTCAAGGAACACCAGCCCGAGTTTTGCGTTGGGCTTGGCCATCACGGTGAGCACGGCATCCGCGCCGGCCTGGACCATCAGCACATAACCCTTCTCGCCCTTGATCAGCACCTGGTCGAGATTGCCCCGGGAGAGTTCCCGTGCCGTGCGGTCGCCGAGGGACAGCATGGCGGCGCTCATGGCACCAACCCGGTCTTCGTCGACGGTATTGGGCAGCAGGGCCGCCATCATCAGGCCATCGGATGAAATGATGGCCGAGGCCTCGATGTCCGCAGATGTGCCGTTGAGGTCGTTGAGAACGGTTTGAAGCATGTTGGAGCGCATCGTGCAATACCTCGGAGAAAAAGGCAGAGTGGAGTATCCCTGGCTGACGCGGAGCCGCGGGGTGCATTGTGCCGCGCGGCGGGCTGGTCGGTATGTCCCGGGTGGCGTTCGCCTGTCATTATTTCACACTAGCGCTTCGGTTTCTCAGGGGATGAGCCCATGCGCCCGGTGCTCCGGGATCGGCGGCAGCAGGTAGAATCCAGCCTTGAACGCCTTACATGATGGAGCTGCTCAATGGATTTCGACAAGGAAGTGGATGCCCGCGGCTTGAACTGCCCGCTGCCCATCCTGCGCGCCAAGAAGGCTCTGGCCGAGATGCAGCCGGGGCAGGTGCTGCATGTGCTGGCGACCGATCCCGGGTCTTCGAAGGATTTTGCCGCCTTTGCGCGGCAGACGGGTAATGAGCTGGTATCCCAGGCCGATCTGCCTGACAATGCCTTTGAGTTTTTTCTGCGCCGCAAGTAGGTGTAGATGGATGGCAGCATGAAAAAGGGGAGCCGACTGGCTCCCCTTTTTCATGCTGCGCTGCGCTGGGCTCAACGTTCAGCGAGCTTGGCCAGCTGGGGCTTGAGCTTGTCGACGGTGGCGCTGAAGTTGGCCAGGCGCTCTTTCTCCTGGGCCACCACGGCGGCGGGGGCGCGGGCCACGAAGCTCTCGTTGGAGAGCTTGGCGTTGGCCTTGGTGATCTCACCCTC
>JAKQKF010000522.1 GCA_029560815.1 bacterium | reverse complement strand
GTCGAGAGCGCACCGGGCAAGGGCTCTGTTTTCACCGTTCTCCTGCCGATGGGCAAAGAGCATTTGCGGCCGGAGGAGATCGCAGCTGAGAAGCAAAGTCCGGCGCGGCCGGCGATCAATCGCTCCACAGAGAATGGCGATCAAGTTGTATCACTGCCGCAGCTGGAGCCGGAATCCGCAGCGGGCCGCAAGACCATTTTGATCGTCGAAGACAACAGCGACATGCGCGCGCTGCTGCGCCGTCTGCTGGGAGAGCGCTACCGTCTCCATGAGGCCCGCGATGGGGCCGAGGGAGTGCGCATGGCGCTGATGGATCTGCCGGATCTGATTCTCAGCGATGTCATGATGCCCGGCATGGATGGCTACCAGCTTTTGCGCGCCCTGCGGGCGGACGACCGGACCAGCCATATCCCCGTTTTACTGCTGACCGCCCGCGGCGGCGGCGAGGACAAACTGGCGGGTTTGGGCCTGGGCGCGGCCGACTATCTCATCAAACCCTTCAACCGTGAGGAGCTGGATCTGCGCATCCGCAATCTGCTGTCACAGCAGGAGCAGACCCGGGAGAGCGTCCGCCTCCAGCTCGCCGCGTTGAGCGGGGGCCGGCCGGGTCAGATCATCTCCCCGGCGGATAAAAAATTTCTCAGCCACGTCGTCGCCCTGGTGCAGGAGCGCAGTGTGGACGCCACGTTTGCTGCGCATGAGCTGGCCCGGCAATTGGGTGTGAGCCGCGCCCATCTGAACCGCAGGCTGCTGGCCTTGGCCGGACTGAAGACCAACCAGTTCATCCGCACCCTCCGTCTGCAGCGCGCCGCCGAACTTTTGCGCGCGCGGGCCGGTTCGGTCAGTGAGATCGCCTACGCTGCGGGGTTCAATCACCTCTCCTATTTTGCCGCCTGTTTCAAGGAGCAGTTTGGCTGCTCGCCTTCCGAATACAGCGAAAACCAGCCAGCCCATTTGGATTAGACCGGAATATATCCCTTTCCTGTTAAAGCCTGTCACTCCTGTGTTAGCATTTTAGGATGCTGTAGCATATCTTTCATTCATGGCTGGGGGAGACTCTTCGGGGAATTCCGCAACACCGTTGGGATGCGCGAGGGGGGCATCCCAATATTTTTTATTCTTCCTGTCTGTGCATCGCTCAACCAAACGAAAGGGGACGTTTATGAAGAAATGGTATGTGACCATTCTGGCTTGCTGCATGCTGGCGTTGGTCCTGGCCTGCGACAAGGATTCCAACGGACCGGATGAAGTGGATCTGAGCGTGAGCCAGGAGGTCGCTCTGGACCTGATGAATGCGACGGGCTGGGAAGAGGATGCCTCGATGGACAAGATCAAATACAAAGCCAAAGCTTTGCCTTTCTACAAGCGTGAAGTCCTGTCCGGCGGTATTGTTCACTACTCCTTCCAGGTCAAGGTCGGTGCAGGCGCCTATGATTTCATCGGCATCCACCGCGTCGTCAAGGAGAGCCAGGCAGGCCAGCCGCTCCAGACCGCCAAGAATCTCTTCCTGCAGCACGGCGACTCCAAGGATTTCACCGGCATGTTCCTGAACGGCGTGCGCACACCCAATGTCGCGGATGATTTCGGCATCGCCATCTTCCTGGCGAGCAATGACGTTGACGTCTGGGGCATCGACCAGAACTGGGCCCTGGTGCCGGCCAGCGTGACCGATTTTGCTTTTATGAAGGATTGGGGTATCGAGAACCAGGCAGCCAATCTCAAAATGGCTATGGAGATTGCCCAGTTTGCGCGCAAGTACTCAGGATGCGGCAGCAACGCCCTCAATCTCTTGGGCTACAGTAGCGGTGTACTCACTGGTTATGTCCTGCTTAATCAAGAAGCCAAACTGGCCAAGAACAAGCAGGTCGTCGCGGGCTGGATCCCGGTCGATTGTATTTTTAAAACCAACGATCAGGTTACTCGCGATACCTGGACCGCAGTCTACCAGTCCTACAAGAAGATGTTCGACGAGGGCACTTACTATGAAGGTCAGCTTATGGTGCCCATCGGCCAGGCAGCGAGGGATAATCCCACTGGTGAATCGGAGATCTTTACGGGTCTGCAAAATTTGCAGGCTGCACTGTACCTGGTCGCTATGCCCATGCTTCCACCGCTCACATTTCACTATTTTGCCGGCGTCATGGAGTCCGATCTTCCAGTCGATTTGCAGTACGCCACCAAGGATGAAATGATCGATTTTTTAATTGATTCGGTGCCCTATGAAGCGGACCATTTTGAAATGGATTACTGCGCAACTATCAGCGATGCTGTGCCGGTGCCCTGGGACGACAATCTTGGTTCGATCACGGTGCCGGTTTTTAACGTCGCTGCAGGCGGGGGATTTGGAGATAATTCTGTCTATACCACCACCCTCCTCGGCAGCACGGATGTCCAGAATCTGGTGGTGCGGCTCCATCCCGCTGGTGAAGAATTGGTCGATTTCGGCCATATCGATCTCTTCATGGCCCATAACGCCGAGGCCCTGGTCTGGACGCCGATCCTCAACTGGGTGAAGGCGCACTGACAGGCACGGCTGGGAGTCGAGTCCACCCAGCGGCTGCCTGGTGGCCGGCCGGTGGAACTGCGGCAGCGTGAATCGTCTTTGCATTCTTTTATGCCCCATCTCCTGCAGGATGGGGCATTTTTTTGTCCGGCAGAGTGGCCTCCGCTGATGTAATAATAACAAAGAGGTCGCTTCATGACCAGGGCACAGGCCGCGAGTATGCTGGAAATGGTACGGAAGGATTGGGGTACACAGGACAAGGTGTCAGGTAGGAACCAGATTTCGGGGTGTACCCTGATGGAAGATATTGCTTGAATCTGACCGATAAAATGGCTAACTATAATGATGGAATTTATCATCGGCCTGCAAATCATCGGAAAGAATCAAGCTGTGAAAAAGATCATTGTCGCTGCCATTTTCATCGCCTCCCTCGCCCGCGCCGCCATCTATGTCTCCCCTGATGGCAGCGATACCAATCCCGGCACCTTCAGCCAGCCCCTCAAGACCATCCCCAAGGCGGTCATCAAAGCGACCGGGGGCGACACCATCTTTATCCGCGGCGGTATCCACTCACTGACCGCAAATATCACCATCGGCGCGGACAAGAGCGGCACCGAAAGCCGCCCCTCCTGTCTGTGCGGCTATCCGGGCGAACGCCCCCTCCTCGATTGCTCAAAGGAGGCCCTGGGCAGCCGGGCTTTCACCCTCAAGGCGAGCTGGTGGCACTTCCGGGACTTTGATCTCAAGGGGGCCGGCGACAACGGCCTGCAGATCACCAGCGCCAGCGGCGCCTATAATACCATTGAGAACTGCACCTTCTTCGAGTGCCGTGACTCCGGCATTCAGCTCTCCAACGGCGCCCACCACAACCGCATCATCAACTGCGACTCGTACCATAACGCCGACCCGCCCGACTATGGAGACGCCGACGGCTTTGCCCCGAAACTCGATGTCGGCAGCGACAATTATTTTTACGGCTGCCGCGCCTGGGGCAACAGCGACGACGGCTGGGACGGCTATATGCGCGGCGCCACCAACGTCACCACCATCCTCGAGAACTGCTGGACCTGGGGCAACGGCTGGCTCAAGGACGGCAGCGATCCCGGCTCGCAGGCCAACGGCAACGGCTTTAAAATGGGCGGGGGCGACA
>JAKQKF010000508.1 GCA_029560815.1 bacterium | reverse complement strand
CCCGAGACGATGCGGCGGACCGCCCTGCGGTTGAGCAGGGAGACGCCGGGCAATCCGTAGTGGGGATCGCACAGGGCATTGAAGAGTGACCAGCGGTTGGGCGTAGCGATGAGGGCCAAGCCGCCAGGTTTGAGGGCGGCGCGGATCTTTTTCAGTGCAGCGGCCGGGTCCGGGAGGTGTTCGAGCACATCCCAGAGAATCACGCCGTCGTTGGGGATATCGCATGACCATGCGGTCAGGTCCGCGCAGAAATAGCGGATGTGCAGATCTTTATCAGCCAGACCTGCCGGGGTGGTGGGGTGAAGGTCGACGGCAGTGACAATAGCGCCGGCCTCAGCCAGGGCTCTGGCGGCCCCGCCGCTGCCGCATCCGGCATCGAGGATACGGCTTCCTGACAGGGGCAGCCATTTTTCCAGCAGCCGGGCGACCAGGCGGCCCCGGTCGAGCGCCCAGCTGTCATAGTTGCCCCAGAGGCGTTCATGGCTGTTCACGGGGTTTTCCAGGAGATCTCCTCTCCCCGCCGGGGGAAGGCGATGAGGTGATAGAGGGGGTAGAGCAGCTCCCAGACGATAAATCCGGAAAGAGTGAAAGAGCGGCGCAGCCGGGCGCTCCAGAAGAGGAGGAGGAGACCGTCGAGGAGAAATTTCGCCGGCAGGAGCAGAAGGAGCGGCCGATGGATGAGGCCGGCCAGGGGGGCTGACCAGAGGAGCATATTGGCGCCGTGATAGAGGCCATAACCGAAGCGGGCTGTGAGGTCATAATGGATGCCGGCGGAGAGGTGGCGGCGTTTTTGTCTGATGAAGGCGCGCCATCCGGAGGGCCCCTGTGCCGGAACGGCGGTGTGGGGAGCGAGGGCATAGGTAAGGCGATGACTTACAGAGCGGGCAATGGCCTGAAGGAGAAAATCGTCGTCCCCGGAGAGGGTGTCGGGCAGGGCGGCATAGCCGCCGATCTCCTGCAGGGTCTGTTTGCGGCAGGCGAGGTTGCGGCCGCTGCAGGTGATGCCGCGGTGATGGCCGATCCCCCCTGCCGCGACCAGGGCGGCGGCGAGGGTGTCCACCTGGAGGAAAGCGCGCCAGATTGGCGTCGAGGCCGGGGCCACGAGCGGGGAAAAGCCGGCGCAGAGGCTGGTTTCGTGCGTCATGGCGGCGGCCATTCCCGCCAGCCAGCGCGGTGGCGGGGTGCAGTCGGCGTCAGTGAAGAGAAGCCACTCCCCGCGGGCCTGGCGGAAGGCGGTCTCCAGAGCCCCCTTTTTGCTGCTTTTCCATCGCCGGATGAACCGGTTGCCGGCCGCATGCCAGCCGGGGTGTTGTTCAACGGCCGCGCGCGCGATGGCGGGGGTCCGGTCAACAGACTGGTCGTCGATGATGAAAAGTTCCCACTCGCCCTCATATTCCTGACCGCTCAGAGCCTCGAGGCAGACCTCAAGGTGTTCAGCCTCGTCGCGCGCCGCCACGATGATGCTGACCGCCGGGTGGGACGCGGGGGCTGCAACCGGGCGAGGCAGCCGGATCACGCCTGCTGCGAGCCAGAAAAGGATCAACGCGTAAGCTGCGAAGACTATTGAGGCTAGTGCGATCATTAGGGGCAAATTATCCATAATTGCGGAAACAAGCAAGGGATTTTCCCGGCGGTGTGCCGCCGGTCACAACCGGAAAATGATGAAAAGCGTTGATTGATGAGCAAGATTTGCTTATTTTACACTAAATCGAACCATCAATCGGGATGGAGCAGAGATGGCCAATAAACGGGACAAGCTGTCGGATTATCTCAGGAAAGCACTGTGGATATTGTCGGCTCTCGCCCTGATCATCATCATGGTTGCGGGCATAAAGTATGCTTACAACAGGCGATATATCCGCAAAATCGATGAGCTCGAGCAGGTGATCAAGGGTATGCACTCCACAATGAGCGTTGAAAGCGTGCGCCAGTACAATATCCAGCGCATCATTGCTATTGTCAGCCAGTACAACCAGATCATGCCCACCCATCTCAAGTATGAGATCGCGCAGGAGATTTATGATGCCTGCACCAACTACACCAGCCTGGATCCCGATCTGCTCTGCGCCGTGATCACCAAAGAGACCAATGGCACATGGAATCCGGAGTATATCTCGGATTATGGTGCCATGGGGCTGATGCAGATGACCCCTACGGTCGGATCGTTCATTGCGCGTTCGGAGCATCTGAACTGGATCGCGCCGGACGAGGTGCTGCTTAATCCGGTCTACAATATCCGCATCGGCGCCCGTTATCTCTCCGCCTTGATCGACGCCTATGATGTGGACGGAGCACTGGTGGCGCGCAGCCTCGGCGAGCGCCGGGCTGCGATGTGGGTGAAGAGCGGGCGGAGCAACGCCCTGCTGCCACGGGACACGATCACCTATCTCTCTGATATGCTGAAGCAGTACGACCTGATGAAGGGGTTCAAGATCTAGTCCTGCTGGTCGAGCCAGATCGAGGTAAAAAGCACCACCCAGATGAACCGGTAGGCGTCGTAGCTCAGGCGCTGGCCCTTTTCTATCATCCCCACCATTTTTTTCACCACCGGTTTATGCAAATATTCGAGCAGGGGATTGGTTTCGTTGAGGACGACTCTGTGCAGATAGTCCCGCATGACCGGCTGTCTGACCATGCGGGCGAGGGGTGGATCGAATCCCTGTTTGGGACGGTAGATCAGGTCGGGCGGCACGCTGCGTGTTACCATCTTCTTAAGAAGGGATTTACTCTCTCCGTTGGCGCAGCGCACGTGGTGGGGCAGGGAGAAGCTCAGTTCGAGCACCTCCCTGGCCATAAAGGGATTGACCGGTCGCAGGCCGTGCATGCGGTAGAGATCGGTGGACTTGGCGCAGACAGTGCCGATGGAAAAATGGAGCAGATTGACCAGGCAGGATTGGTCGTTGGCATCGAGTCCCTCCCCGAGGGCCTGGTAATGGAGCTGTATCGCCCGGTCAAGTTCGCTCCGAGCCGGTGCCGGAATGGTGTAGGCGATGGCATCGAGGGCGTTGATGGCCATGATCTGGGCCTGGTGCCGCGGCATTTGCCAACGTTTGCGCAGTATATTGGTCATGGTGCCCGCCGGGCTCTCTTTTTTCCACAGCCCCATCCCTTTGTAGGCCGCTGAAGCAGCCCCTCTCACGATCGCGGGCATATTCTCCGCCCATCCCCACTTTTTATCCTGCAGCTTGGCGCCGAAGGTCTGATCGGGGCCCACCCCTTCGATGACCGTGGACACCGAGCCAAATCGGGGCAGGATGGCGTGGATCATCAGATTGACAGGGATGGCGGAGGAGTCTCCGAAGGGGAAGGAGAACTCCTTGCCGATGCGGGCCAGCATCCCGGGGAACTCCTCCTCATGATAGGTGAACTGTTCGATGGGCAGGCCGAGAAGCGCAGCCATGTCAAGCGCAAGTTGGGCTTCAGTGTCGTCAGGCCCGAAAGAGAAATTGATCAGCTGGACCTCTCTGCGCCCGAGTGTTGCGAAGCGGGCGGCGAGGAGGGTCGAGTCGACACCGCCGCTGAAGAAGAGGAGCGCGGGTGTGGGCAGATTCTGCAGGTTTTCATCCAGCCGTTCCTGGAATCTGCGCAGGGCCTCCTCTTCGCTGATATGACCCATCTCAGCCCGGCCATCAGCGCGGGCCGGGAAAAAGAAGGGGCTAAAAGCGGTTTTGGTTTCGCCGGCGCGCCCAATGAGCTGATGGCCATTGGGGATGCGTTCGATGCCCGAGTAGAGTGACAGGGCCGGGGGAATGGCGCGAAATTGCAAAAGCGCATAGACCGCGGCGGGGTTCAGCGGACACGGTTTCCAGCGCCGCAGCAGACGGAGATCATTGGCCATCACCAGGCCGCAATGGTCTACGGCGATATAGCATTGCTCCGGCGCGGTTGGTGGCACCGCGATGCGCAGGGCGCCGGTTGAAAAATTAAAGCTGATGAGGGGGCTGTCCGGATAGGTGAAGGGCCCGGATTTTTGCGCCCGTCCGATCTCTGCAGTCAGGGCTGCCTCGTCCGCCAGGCCGGTATCGGTTGAACAACTCCACTCTTCCGGCGTTTTCCTGATCGGCCAAAAGCCGGGCTCCGCGGATGGCGTGAGCCAGGCCGCGGAGAAAATATCTTCCTCACCGCAAGGGCGGGATTCCACATGCACGAACAGGCCGAGCCACCGGGCATGGTCAGTCAAGGCGGCTTGCCACTGCGCGTTATTCCCTTTTTTCCCCAAATAACAGCTGAAAAACATGATCAGGCTCCGGGTGGGTGAACGGGAGTGATCCCGTGTTACTGATTAGAGCTTGGTTTCTGCGTCAGCGTCATTCCGGCGCCCGCTCCCCTTGTCGTTTCCCGAACGGAGAAAGCCCGCGAGATCCCGCAGGAGGGGGCGCGCCGCAGCGAAGAGCACTGCCAGATAGACAACGGCGGCGAAGAAGAGTCCGGCGACAAAAAGAAAGAGGGTGTTGGCGGAAATCAGCGGCAGCAGATACGTTTTGGCCAGAAGGGTCAGCAGGACCATGGTCCCGCCGGCCACTGCGGCCGGAGCGATGGAGAGATAAAACTCGCGGTCCCCCAGACGGATGATGCGGTCCGAGATGGTCTGCACCAGCGGAAAGGTGAGTACCAGAAGCAGGGAGATGCCCGCGGCCGCTCCTGCAAGGCTCAGCCGCGCGCCGAAATAGATGCAGGCCGCGAGGGGCAAAATATAGGCGAGGTTCCATTTCAGCTCGACGTCCGGCCGGCCAAGCGCCATCAGGGCCGGCCAGCGGATGACTCCCACTGATTTGGCGAGCCCCATCGGTACCAGGATGATCAGGGGCGTGGCCATCGGCATCCATTTGGCCCCCATGAAGAGGGTGATGAATTCCCGCGCAAAGAGGGCCAGTCCGAGGAGCAGGGGGAAAATAATCAGGGAGAGTACGGCCGAGGCTTTGAGAAAGCCCTTGCGCAGTTTTTTCATGTCATCCTGGATGGCCGAGAAGGCGGGAAAGGCGACCTTGGAGACAACGCCCGAGAGCCGCTGCACCGGCATCTTGACCAGGTTGAGGGCGAGGGTGTAGTACCCGAGGGCTTCAGTGCCCAGCATGCGGCCGATGATGACGACGTCCATATTGGTGACGGCGTAGGAGACGACATCATTGCCGAGAACATTGGCGCTGAAAGAGAAGAGCTCTTTGAACTGACGCCACGAGAAGAAAAAGCGGGGGCGCCAGCGGCAGTAGATCCAGACCAGGAAGACGTTGACGCCGTCGCGCACCAGAGCGCCGATGACCAGACTCCAGACCCCGAAACGCATCAAGGCGAGAGTGATGGAGACGATGCCGCTGGCCACTGAGGAGACGACCTCCATCACGGCGAGTTTTTTGAATTCGAGATCCTTGTTCAGAATCGATTTCTGGACAATACCCAAAGAGCCGATGACAAACCCCGCCGCCTGCACTGCCACCACCGGCTGGACGAGGGGATTCCTGAAAAAGAGGGCCATGGGGTAAGAGGCGAGAATGGTCGCGCTAAAAAGGAGAAAACTGAAGGCGATTCCGCCCCAGAAGACCGAGGAGAGGTGTTCCTGGCTGAGGGAGCTTTTTTGAATGATCGCTGTTCCAAGGCCGCGGTCGTTGACCATGGAGATGGCCACGGTGACGATGGCGGCCATACCGACGATGCCAAAGTCCTCCGGAGAGAGCAGGCGCGCCAGGACCAGCATGAGAAGGAAAAGGACGATCTGCATGCTTGCCTTGGCGATGCCCGTCCAGAGAACACCGTGGATAGCCTTTTGTTTTATGGACATGCACATTCCTTGTGAGTCGGCCTGCTGCAATCGGGCCCGGGTGGTGCCAGGTTTCTAATAGTATAGGTGCGTGCCCTTCAATTTGCGGAGGGTATGGTGCGGCTATTCGACGACGAGTGTGGCGCAGCTGCGGATGAAGGGCATGGCCAGATAACGCGCATCGAAGGATTCCGGGGATGGTCCAAGAGCTGTGAGCAGCGGTTCCGGGAGGCCGCTCTGGCGGATGACGATGTAGGGAATCACCGCATAGCGGCCCGCGGCCAGCATGCCGGCCGGGAGGATGCAGTCGCATCTGTAGGAGAGCGGGTCCAGCGGGGCGGGAAGAAAATTGAGGGGCCGGGCATGATCCGGGTAGGGTACGACCGGGTAGACAGATTCGGGACTGGTCTGGCTTTGCAGGAGAAAGCCGTTGAGCAGTACCTGCTGTTTCAGGACGATGGTGGGGAGGCCGCAGGAAACGGAGCTTTCGAGACCCTGGAGATCCAGATGTACAACGACCAGGATGTCGGCAGCGCGGGTGATGAAGGCGGGCACGATGCGGGTGGCGATGGTAACCAGTTTGGTCAGCAGAATTTTCTCGATTATCTTGCCCTTGCTGTCGATACCGCCGGTGCCGGGCTGGATCATGCCGGCGCGGAGAAAGATTTTGCGGGAGGCCAGGCGGTAATTGGCCATATAGAAATAGAGCGCATACTCGCCGGTCAGACCGCCACCCGGCTGGGCGGACGCGGAGGGCAGCACAAGTTTGAAGGTGCCGTTCGGTTCACAGCGAGTGGTGAGGTTGAGGGCCTCCAGCCAGATGAATGTTCCGGCGGGTGAACTGCCGTCGTTGAGACGCACCTGACCGCTCAGCATCCGGTTGACCGGCGTGATTTTGTCGTCGTCCGAGAAGGGATTTTCGGTGCAGGAGCAACCGGCGGCCAGCGCAGCGGCGAGGATGAAAAGTAGCGGTTTCAGGTTATTGGCAGACATGTTGGGATGCCCTCAATATTGCAGACCCAGGGTCAGATAGAAGCGGCGGTCGCGCAGAGCCAGTCCCGAGAGTTCTTCGTCATCGCCGGCCAGAAGGTTGCGGGCGCTCACGCTGGTGAGGAGTTCAAAGCGGGAGAGCGGAATGCTCTTGCTGAGGTGGAGGTCCAGATCGGTGCGGCCGGGCAGGGTGATTTCAGCAAAGTCATTGACATCCAGCCTGCTCCAGCCCACCTGCTCGCTCTCCCGGAAGAGGAAGGTGTCGAAAGCGAAGCCGGCATGATCGATGCGCAGTTCCAGGGTAACCTTGTTCTCCGACTTGAAGGGAAAAGCCGCTTTTTCCGGAATGGCATAGCGGGCGAGTCCGAGAGCCGCTGTGATCTTTTTCCTGGCGAGAAAGGCGGTCATTTTGCCTTCATAGCCGGTGATTTGGGCATCCGCAAGGGTCTCGTAAAAGGCGAAGGTGTAGCCGCGGCTGTAATAGGGCCTGAGTTTGGTGTCGTAATAGGTCCGGAAGATATTGGCTTCGATCCGCCAGCCGTAAAGGGAGGGGATGTCACGGAGATCCCGGGTGAATTCAAAGCCGATTTCGGAAGTGCGGTTTCTCTCCGGTTCGAGGTTTTTGGCGGCGGCAGTGAAGTAGGGGGCGCTGATTTGCTGCAGGATAGTCGGGAATTTGACGTTGCTGCCGTAGTTGAGATAGCCATTGAAAAGCCAGTCCGGGCCTTTGCCGGCCAGATTGGCTGATATCTTGGCGGTGGTCTCCTGCCAGGTTTTTGGGGTGTAGGCGAGGGCGCTGGTGCTTGCGGAGGCGTTGAGATTCCGGGGTGTACCCTCCTTGAGCAGGTCATGGCGCAGGCTGAAATCGATGTGGGCGGCCGGGAAGGCGGGGGAACCGCTCGCCAGCCGGCTCTTGGCGATGAGCACAGCGCCATGGTGCCG
>JAKQKF010000502.1 GCA_029560815.1 bacterium | reverse complement strand
CGGCACCCTCGACATCAATCAGCCGCTGCCGACCGACGGCGCCCTCACCCTGCGCGGCCAGAGCTACCACCGCGATGTCTCGACCTACCTCCAGGAGAGCGATGAGGATGTCTCGCGCAGCGAAATCTACAACTCGATCAGCCTCCGCTTCAGGCAGCCCCTCTTTGCGATCAACCAGCTCAAACTGGGCCTGAAGAACGCCAATCTCAGCTATGAGCGCACTTTCCAGCGTTTCCGGCGCAGCGAGCTGGATATTGTCTACAACGTCACCCGCTCTTTCTTCGATTTTTACCAGGCGACACGGCGGCACGAGATCACCAGTGAAAATCTCAAACAGCAGCAGGAGCTCTATGATCTGGCGGCGAAGAAATATGCGGCCGGTCTGATCCCGGAAGTCGAGGCCCTGCAGATGGAGGTTGATCTGGCGGAGAGCCGGGCGGCCCTGCTCTCGGCGGAGGGTGCTTTGCAGCGCAGCGAGGACATTTTCAAGCAGCTGATCGGGCTCAGGCTCTCCGATGCGGTGGCGGTGCGCACCGATTTCGCTATTGAAAAGGTGAAAGTGGAGGTGGAACGCGCCACCGAACTGGCCATGAAATACCGCACCGAGTTGCGCGAGGGCCAGATCGCCATCGAACTGGCCAGGATCGATGTCAAGGAGGCCGATGCGCGCAGCGAATTGCGCGGCGACATCGCCGCTTTTTACGACATCACCGGGGTCAGCAATTCAGCCCTGCCCTACAAATCGCCCTGGGATCAGCTTTGGGATTCGAGCATTGAGGACATGGACCGCCGGCCCCACAACCGCGGCGTCACTTTCACCCTGACCGTGCCGCTCTGGGATTGGGGGGTCAACCGCGCCGAGGTGCAGTCGGCCTCTGCGTCGCTCTCGACCAGCGAATTGAGTCTCGAGGAGCAGAAAAAGACCATTCAGCGCGAGGTCCGCGATGTGGTCCTGCGCCTGCGCGAGGCGGAGAACCGCGTCGATGTGCTCAGAAAAAACCAGGAGGTGGCCCAGCGCGCCTTCGATATCACCCTCGAGCGGTTCAACAATGGCGATATCACCAGCCAGGACCTGGCTCTCGACCGCAACCGTCTGACTACCGCGAAAACCTCCTACCTGGAAGCCTATGTCGATTTCAAACTGGCGGTCGCCGACCTCCAGCGCAAGACCATGTGGGACTTTATCAATGACCGCAGCCTGCTGGATACGGCACCGGAAAAGGATAAATAAACACGAAGAGGCAACTCCTTCTCTGCATCCCGGCCGCTCTGCCTGTAGAATTATGTGATTGAAACAGGGGTGTTTTTCACGCACTTTTTCAAAATGGGACGGGTATGAAACTGACAGTCATTGGTTCGGGTTATGTGGGGTTGGTGGCGGGAGCCTGTTTTGCCGAAGCCGGCAATCAGGTCATCTGCATGGATGTGGACGAAAAAAAGATCACGGACCTCCGGAAAGGGCTGATCCCGATCTATGAACCCGGCCTGGAGGGGCTCGTCGAGCGCAACCACAAGCTCGAACGGCTCTCTTTCACCACCTCGATGGAAGAGGCTGTGGAACAGTCGGATATTCTCTTCATCGCCGTGGGCACTCCTCCCGAAGAGGACGGTTCGGCGGATCTCAGCCATGTCCTGGCGGTGGCCAAGTCCATCGGCAGGCTCATGAACGGCTACAAGATCGTCGTCAACAAGAGCACGGTCCCGGTGGGCACGGCGGACAAGGTGCGCCAGGCCATCGCCGCGGAGACCGATCTGCCTTTCGATGTCGTTTCCAATCCTGAATTTCTCAAGGAGGGGGCGGCCATCGATGATTTCATGTACCCCGATCGCGTCATCATCGGCACCCGCAACCCCAAGGTGGGGGAGATCATGAAGGAACTCTATCAGCCCTTCGTGCGCACGGGCAATCCCATCCTGATCATGGATGAGTACAGTGCGGAGGTGACCAAATACGCGGCCAACTCGCTGCTGGCGACCAAGATCTCCTTCATCAACGAGATTGCCAATCTCTGCGATCGCGTCGGCGCCGATGTGGAGATGGTGCGCCGCGGCATCGGTTCGGACAAGCGCATCGGCCACTCGTTCATCTTCCCGGGCATGGGGTACGGCGGCTCCTGTTTCCCCAAGGATGTCAAGGCGATCATCTACACCGGCAAACAGAACGGCTGCCGCCTCAAGGTCCTTGAGGCGGTCGAAGCCGCCAACGAGGAGCAGAAGACGATCCTGCTGCCCAAGATCCGGGCCCACTTCAAGGACAAGCTCGCCGGCCTCACCCTCGCCCTCTGGGGGCTAAGCTTCAAGCCGCGCACCGACGATATGCGCGAAGCCCCGGCCATCCCCCTCATCAGCGCCCTTCATGCCGAAGGGGTCAAGCTCCAGGCGCACGATCCCGCCGCCCTCCAGGAGGCCAAACGGCTCGGTCTTGAAAAGAGGGTCAGGCTGTTCGATAACAACTATGACGCCCTGCAGGGCGCCGACGGCCTGGTGATCGTGACCGAGTGGCTCGATTACCGGGAACCCGATTTCGAGCGTATCCGCAAGGCGCTCAAGACGCCGGTTATCTTCGACGGCCGCAATATTTACAATCCGGTCAAGATCCGCGATCTCGGTTTCAGCTATTATGCCATCGGCAGGCCGCAGGCCTGACCGGCGCGTGAAGAAAATAAAAAAAGCCTCCCGGGGTACGCCTCGGGAGGCTTTTTTGTTTGCCATCGTTCATAATCCCTGATGCTCCGTGCGGGCGATGATCTCATCCTGGAGGGCTCTGCTCAGGTCGAGAAAATAGTCGCTGTAGCCCGCGACGCGGACGATGAGATCACGATGCTCTTCGGGATGGGCCTGGGCATGACGGAGGGTGGCGGCATCCACGACATTGAACTGGATGTGATGCCCGCCCAGGGTGAAATAGCCGCGCACCAGATGGCTGAGGTTGTCAAGACCCCGCTCCCCCTCCAGCAGGGAAGGGGTGAACTTTTGGTTGAGCAGGGTGCCGCCGGTGCGCACATGGTCCATTTTGGCGGCCGATTTCAGCACCGCAGTAGGCCCCTTGCGGTCGGCACCCTGCACCGGCGAAATCCCCTCACTCAGGGGGGTGCCGGACTTGCGGCCGTCCGGGGTGGCGCCGGTGACCGAGCCGAAATAGACATGACACGTGGTCGGCAGCATGTTGATCCGGTAGAGGCCCCCCCTGGTGTTGGGACGGCCGTTGACCAGGTTGTAGTAGATCTCAAAGACCCCGGTCATGAGCTCATCGGCGTACGCATCATCATTGCCGTACTTGGGGCACTTGTTGATCAGGCGCATCCGAGTCACCTCTTCACCGGTAAAATCACTATCCAGCAGGGCGATGAATTCCGCCATGCTGTGCCGCTTCTGCTCGAAAACGTGCTGCTTGAGGGCGGCGAGGCTGTCAGTGACGGTGCCGATGCCGACGCCCTGGATGTAGCTGGTGTTGTAGCGGGCACCGCCGGCATTGTAGTCCATCCCCCTGGCGATGCAGTCGTCGATGAGAATGGAGAGGAAGGGCACGGGCATGTGGAGAGCGTAGAGGCGCTCGATGATATTGTTGCCGGCCAGCTTGATTTCGATGAAATGGGCCATCTGCTGCCGGAAAGCGGCCATGAGATCGTCGAACTTGCGCCATTTCGCCGGCTCACCGCTGTGCGGTCCGAGCTGGCGGCCCGTGCGGGGGTCGAAACCGTCGTGCAGGGTCAACTCGAGGATCTTGGGGATGTTGAAATAGCCGGTGAGAATATAGGCCTCCTTGCCGAAGGCCCCGGTTTCGACGCAGCCTGAAGTGCCTCCCTGCCGGGCATCCTCTACTGACTTGCCCTGGCGCAGCATCTCCTCGATCACCGTGTCGGCGTTGAAGAGCGATGGTTGCCCCCAGCCCTTGCGGACCACCCTGAGGGCGTGTTTGAGAAAGGCATCGGGGTTTTTACGGCTGAGTTGGATGTTGGAGCTGGGCTGGACCAGCCGCATCTCGTCGATGACCTCGAGGATGAGGTAGGAGAGCTCATTGACCCCGTCGCTGCCGTCAGCCTTGAGGCCGCCGCTGTTGATATTGGCGAAATCGGTATAGGTGGAGCTCTCGGCGGCGGTCACGCCGACCTTGGGCGGGGCCGGCTGATTGTTGAATTTCACCCAAAAGCACTGCAGCAGCTCCCGGGCCTCTTCCCTGGTCGTGGTCCCGTTCTCAAGCCCCTGTTTGTAAAAGGGAAAGAGATGCTGGTCGAGGCGGCCGGGATTGAAAGCGTCCCAGGGATTGATCTCGGTGATTACCCCGAGGTGGACGAACCAGTAATACTGCAGGGCTTCGTGCAGGGTGCGCGGTTTCCCGGCGGGGACGCGGCGGCAGACCGCCGCGATGGTTTTCAACTCCGCCTTGCGCCGGGGCTCTTTCTCCTTTTTCGCCAGAGTCGCCGCCTTGTCGGCGTACCGGTTGGCCAGGGCGATGATCGACTGCGCACACAGGCGCATGGCCTTGAGCTCCTCGGAGCGGTCGTAGGCGGCGGCATCGTTGACATAGTCGAGCGCAGCCAGCCGGGCATCGATCGAGGCGATAAAGTCGTTCATGCCTTTGTCGTAGATCTTGTCGTCGAGCACTGTGTGGCCGGGCCCGCGTTGCTCCATGAACTCGGTGAAGATGCCCGCTGCATAGGCCGCTTTCCACTCCTCGCTCATGCTGGCGAGGATCATCTCCCGCATGCTCTTGCCCTGCCAGAAGGGTATGAACTCCTCCCGGTAGCGGCGGCGGGTCTGCTCATCGACCCTGAAAAAGACCTTTTCGCGGCTGTCGAGGATCTCGAGGTCCTGGAGGGAGTGGCAGCAGAGTTCTGGAAAAGTATAGGTGGCTTTGGGCGCGGGTCCGCGTTCGCCGACGATCAATTCGCCGTCGTTGATGCAGATCTCCTTCTCCGCCATGATCGCGGCAAAGACGCGGGCGCGCAGCATCGGGGCGGAGAGGAGCCCGGCTTCGCGGTAGACGCGGGTGACGATTTCAGCGCGCTCGGTGGAAAGTGCGGGTACGGCCTGCAGGCTCTTTTCCCGCAGCAGACGGACGCGTTCGGTCATCATAAGAACTCCCTGGGTTAATGGGCGGCGGAGCGGTTCTGTAAGCCCGCTCACCCGCCGATACAAACCTGGTCAATATGGCCGCGCAGACGCTCCGCCACTTTTTCGATCTCCGCGAGATCGGGCGGAACAGCATGCTCGAGATAATAAGCCCGTCCAAGACGGTGATACTTCTCCGTCCCGCCCCGGTGGAAGGGGAGGAGGTGGAGTTGTTTGGTGTTTCGCAGCGTGCTGAGCAGTAAAGCCATCTGTTCGATATCCTCCGGGCGGTCATTGACGCCCGGGATGATGGGAAGACGCAGGCTGATGGCGCAGCCTCCATTGTCGAGGCGGGTCAAGTTGTCAAGAATGCGGCGGTTGGAAACGCCTGTCCAGTGGCGGTGTTTTTCCGCATCGATCATCTTGATGTCGAAGAGAAAAAGGTCGGTCAGGGGGGCGATGCGTTCAAAGACGCTCCAGGGGGCATAGCCGCAGGTGTCGACAATGGTGTGGAGCCCCTCCTGACGGGAGGCCGTGAGGAGGGCGTGCAGGAAATCCGGCTGCCGGGTCGGTTCGCCGCCGGAGAAAGTGACGCCTCCTCCTGACTGGTCATAAAAGACGCGGTCGGCGAGGACTTTTTCCATCACCTCCGCGACGCTCATCTCGCGGCCGACCCGGACTCGGGCTTGTACCGGACAGGCTTCGGCACAAAGGCCGCAGGCGACGCACTTTTCCCGATGGGTGACCAGCCCGGCCGGTGTGGCTTCAATCGCCCCCATCGGGCAGGCTGCAATACAGGCACCGCACATCAGGCAGAGCTCTGTGCGCAGCATCATCTCCGGTTCGGGCGAGATCGATTCGGGATTGTGGCACCATGCGCATTGCAAAGGGCATCCCTTGAGAAAGACCGTGGTGCGAATGCCCGGTCCGTCGTGCACCGAAAAGGCCATGATATTAAAGATCAAACCCCTGATCTGCTGAAAGTCGGTCATCCCTTTTCTTTCGCTCAATTCGAGGTCTTAATATACCGCCGCTATTCGAATCGCGCAAGAGAATTTTCCCCTTCCTGCCGGCACCGGCAGCAATTCAGGAGGCGCCTGTAGCGCACCCCCTGTAATGCCGCCGGCGGCGGAATAATTCCCGCGCTGCGGGCGGGGCGCAAATCCGGATGGACCGTTTCCTGCGCTGCTGCGGGAGGAGCGGTGGCTGATTTTTCACTTGAATCTTGCGCAAGACCCCCCTATATTACGTGTAGATTGCAGAGCGCTGATTTCGCAAAGGGCAAAGAGCATGCTGCAGAACGGCGAGAGTGTACGGTACGTTTTCACAGTCAACAGGGAACTCATGCGCGATTTCATGACGACCTTTGACGACTGGACCCTGCTGCACTGCAACGACGAGTACGCACGGCGTGTCGGATTCGAACGCACTCCCGTTCAGGGCGCCCTGATCTCGGCGATCATCGTCAAGGCGATCGTCCTTGGCTTCGGCGATTCCGCCGTCCTGCGGGTGCATAACCTCGAGTTCTTCAAGCCGGTCTACCCCGGCGACACCATTATCGTCGAACTTTTCGTGCTCACCAATCTCCGCAATCAGCTGGTGAGCCTGCGCTCGCGGGTCTACATCGGCGAGACGCTCCATTATCAGGGGATGACCAAAATCAGGGCTTTTGAAAACATATAGGTGAGCCCTGCGGTGATATCCGCCCTGTGAAACCGCCGCGGCACGCCACGGTGGTGGGAACTTGCCTCGGCCGCTACGCCGAACCCTGTGCCCTCACACTTCACACTTCTGCCTGCGAGGCCTGATATGCTGCACGGCGCCTACCAACAACTCTACACTCGTCTGCTGAGCCACATTCCATCCGCCCGGATCTTTCATGATGATTTGCGGATACTGGCCCTTGGCACCGACGCCAGTTTTTATCGGCTCCTGCCCAGGGTGGCCATCCGCGCCAACGACGAGGCGGAGATCGGCTGCATCCTGCGTGAATGCGCCGCGCTGCAGCTGCCGGTCACCTTCCGCGCCGCCGGGACCAGCCTTTCAGGCCAGGCCATCTCCGATTCTGTCCTGGTGGTCATTGACCAGAGCTGGAAAAATATCCGCATCGAGGAGGAGGGCGCTCTGGTCCGCCTCCAGCCTGGAGTGCTCGGCTGTGCCGCCAACAAAGCCCTCCTGCCCCTCGGGAAAAAAATCGGCCCGGATCCTGCTTCGATC
Organism: bacterium; assembly: GCA_029560815.1. The sequence continues at coordinate 1,146 of JAKQKF010000502.1, read as the reverse complement.
GATGCCGCCATGATCGGCGGTATCGCCGCCAATAATGCCAGCGGCATGTGCTGCGGTACGGCGCAGAACAGCTACCGCACACTCGCCGGCCTGCGGCTGCTTCTCGCTGACGGAACACTTTTTGACGGTCTCGATGCCGAGGCGGTCAACCGCTTTCGTCGCGACCGCGCCGATCTGCTCAACCAGCTCCTCGAACTGCGGCGGAAACTTCTGACGAATACCGCTCTGGCCGCTCGCGTGCATGAAAAATTCAAGATGAAAAACACCTGCGGCTACAGCCTCAACGCCCTGGTCGATTACGCAGATCCGGTCGATATTCTCCAGCACCTCATGATCGGTTCGGAGGGGACCCTGGCCTTCCTCGCGGAGATCGGCTATCACACCGTGCCGGAATACCGGGACAAGGCCTCGAGCCTGATCCTCTTTCCAGATATTGAAACCGCCTGCCGGGCGGTCTCGATCCTCAAGAACGCGCCGGTCTCGGCGGTCGAGATCATGGACCGCGCCGCACTGCGCTCGGTTGAGGGCAAAAAGGGCATGCCTGACTATCTGGCCGGATTGCCAGCCGCGGCCGCTTCATTGCTGGTCGAAACCCGCGCAGCCGCGCCCGACCAGCTGCAGGGACAGATCGCTACCATCCGCGCTGCTCTGGCCGCTGTGCCGGTGCTGCGGCCCATCACCTTCACCCTCGATCCGGCCGAGTACAGCAAGCTCTGGAATATCCGCAAGGGACTATTCCCCGCCGTCGGCGCGGTCCGCCCCAAGGGCACAACCGTAATCATCGAGGACGTCGCTTTCCCGGTGCCGCGTCTCGCTGAAGCCACGCTTGAGCTTCAGAGCCTGTTCAAAAAGCACGGCTATGACGACACCATCATTTTCGGTCACGCTCTCGAGGGCAACCTTCACTTCGTCTTTAAGCAAAATTTCAACCTCCCCGATGAAGCAAGACGTTACCAGCGTTTCATGGATGAGGTCTGCCATATGGTGGTGGAGCGGTACGACGGGGCGCTCAAGGCCGAACACGGCACCGGCCGCAATATGGCTCCCTATGTCGGACTCGAATGGGGCGATGCGGCGATGGAGATCATGCACGGTATCAAGAGGATTTTCGATCCGGCCGGGATACTCAACCCCGGCGTCATCCTC
>JAKQKF010000472.1 GCA_029560815.1 bacterium | reverse complement strand
TGCCTCACGCTCCCCCGGAACACGAAACGCAGGCCGCGATAACTGCTGTTATGCATCCGGAAGCACAGGGAGCGATGCAGCAACAAGGGCATGACCGCCATCAGGACCAGCAGGACGATTGCCGCGACCATGGGCTGTGTCTCGGCGGAGATCTGGTAGGCCATGAACATCAGGAAGGCGAGCGTCCGCCCCTTGAGGATGGAAAGCGGTTCGCCGTGATAGTCAAAGGCTGCACCGGCAAGTGATGTGTGTCGGTAGAAGAAATGCATGCGGCGAACCTTGGCCCAGGCGGAGTAGATTCCGAGGGTCAGGACGGTCAGCAGCAGATTCACTACCCAGATCCCGAAGTAGTCCCTGCCCTCCCCACTGAAGACCACAGGGAGCGCGTTGTCTTGTTTGTCCATCATTCAGGCAGGCGTGATAAATATGCGCATTGTATTTGCTCATCCTGCATTCCCGGAGCCCTGAACGAAAAAACCCGGGGTTTTCACCCCGGGTTTCAGGCAAACCTGATGCATCAGCTATTTCTTGTCGCCCTGCAGGGCTTTCTCAAGAGCCTTGGCGGCATCGTCATCGGCACTCGGTGCAGGGATTGCGTCCTTCTCACCCCCTTCGGCCGGAGGAACACCAGCAGCCGGCTCATCGTCAAACCGGACCGGTGAGTCGTCCTGGGCGTCACCCTCCGGTACCACGATCTCCACCTGGTCGGTATCCACCTTGACCTGTGCATCAAGGCCCATGGTCACTAGCTGCGGGAACGCAATCAGCACACCGACCATGATGATCTGGATGACCACGAAGGGCACGGCACCCCAGTAGATCTGGGTGGTCTTGATGGACGGCGGCGCCACCGAACGCAGGTAGAACAGGGCAAAACCGAAGGGCGGATGCATGAAGGAGGTCTGCATATTGACCCCCAGCAACACGCCAAACCAGATCAGATCAATCCCGAGTTTCTCAGCGACCGGCGCCAGCAGGGGCACCACGATGAATGCCAGCTCGAAGAAGTCGAGGAAGAAGGCCAGCAGGAAGATCAGGATATTGACGACGATCAGGAAACCCACCTGACCACCGGGCAGGTCATCCAGCAGGTGCTCGACCCACAGGTGACCTTCGACACCGTAGAAGGTCAGGGAAAAGACCCGGGCGCCGATCAGGATGAAGATCACGAAGGTGGTCAACTTGGCGGTGCTTTCCATGGCCTGCTTGAGCAGGGCAACACTCAGGCGCTTGCGCATCACGGCCATGATCAGGGCGCCAGCGGCCCCCATGGCTCCCCCCTCGGTGGGGGTCGCGATCCCCAGAAAGATGGTGCCCAGCACCAGGAAGATCAGCAGCAGTGGCGGCACCAGGGAGGTCAGCACCCGCAGCAGCAGCTTTGCGCCGCGCAGGGTGCGCGCCTCGGGAGGGAGAGCCGGTGCGGCACTGGGCCTGAACACTGCAACGAGGGCCACATAACCGACATAGAAGCCCGTCAGCACCAGACCGGGGATCAGCGCCCCCTGGTACATGTCACCGACGGAACGACCCAGTTGGTCGGCCATGATGATCAGCACCAGCGACGGGGGGATGATCTGCGCCAGGGTGCCGGAAGCCGCGATGACACCCGTGGCGAGACGCTGGTCGTAGCCGTAGCGCATCATGATCGGCAGGGAGATGAGCCCCATGGAGATCACCGAGGCAGCCACAACGCCGGTGGTCGCCGCCAGGATCGCGCCAACGAAGATCACCGCGAAGGCCAGACCGCCGCGCACCGGGCCGAAGAGCTGGCCGATGGTGTCGAGGAGATCCTCCGCCATGCCCGATCGTTCGAGAATCAGGCCCATGAAGGTGAAGAAGGGGATGGCCAGCAGTGTGTCATTGGACATGACACCGAAAATGCGGTC
>JAKQKF010000456.1 GCA_029560815.1 bacterium | reverse complement strand
AGGTAACTATGAGCTGCGCGTTTCAGCGGTCGGCTACCTGGTCTTCAACCGCCGCGGCATCGCTCTGACTGCCGATCAGACCGTCACCCTCGATGTCACCCTCGAGCCGACCCTGATCGAGAGCGGTGAGGTGGTGGTCACGGCCAGCAAACGCCGCCAGAGCCTTGAGGATTCACCGACCAGCGTCGGGGTGATGACCACGCGCGAGCTGGCGCAGAAAAACCAGGTCTATCTCGACCGGGTCCTCGAGCACGCCTCCGGGGTCAATTTTATCGGCAGCCAGATCAATATCCGCGGCTCCTCCGGCTATAACTACGGCGCCGGCAGCCGTGTGCTCATGCTCATCGACGGCGTGCCGGTCATGCCCGGCGACAGCGGTGACATCAAGTGGAGTATGGTCCCCGCCAGTCAGGTTGATCACGTCGAGATCGTCAAGGGCGCGGGATCCGCCCTCTACGGCTCAAGCGCTCTCGGCGGAGTGGTCAATGTCATCACCAAAGAGGCCTCGGCCAATCCGGTGACCCATGTGCGCTTCTCGGCCGGTTTTTACGACAAACCATTATACGCCGAATGGCGCTGGACTGACCGGCTCCTTCACTTTGACGATCTCGATGTCGACCATTCGCGCCGGATCGGCAAATCGAATGTGATGGTCGCCCTCGGGCGCCATCAGTCCACCGGCTATGCCCAGAACGGCTGGTATCAGCGCCTCAACGGCCTCTTCAAATGGCAGCGCCAGCTCACCCCGAAGGCCAACCTGACCCTGTCGAGCAATTTCGAGACCAACGACAACGGCACCGGCCTGATGTGGCGCAGCCAGAGTGAGGCCCTCTCGGTCGCCCCCGAAGCGATCGGCGACAAGGTAAAATCGGACAAGTTCGGATTCAATCTTTTCCACCGCTGGGCAGCGAGCTCCAGGTTCGCCCTCAACACGCGGCTTTCCTATTTCCGCAATTTCTGGAAAAATTACTTTCACGACAATCTCAACGCCTCACAGGCCAATCGCATCGGTCTGGAGATCCAGGGGGATTATCAGTTCTCCAACATCAATGCCCTTACCTTCGGCACCGAGGAGTCGTG
>JAKQKF010000434.1 GCA_029560815.1 bacterium | reverse complement strand
GCATAAGGCCTTTCAGGCCTATCTCGGCGCCGACTCGATCGCCCTCCCGGTCTGGCCGGAGGAGAATCCCCGCGACGGCGACTATCGCATCCCCGTCCCCGTGCCGGCCCCGGTGATCACGGTCGAGAACACCAGCGACGGACAGGTGCGCATCACCTGGAAAAACGGCCCGGACCAGTTCACCCACCCCCGCCTGACAGGCGCCCTGCGCGAGTATCGTATCTACCGCAGCGACGCCGGCATGGGCCCCTGGGCGCTGCTGGCATCCATCCCCGCCGGGCAGACCGGCAGCGGGGGCATCTACGAGTATACTGACGCCGATCCGGTCTTCAAGCTCGGCGAGCGGCGTTACTATTCAGTGGTTTCGGTGGATGATCAGGGCCACCTGAGCGGCCGCACCAATATCACCCGGCACGACAAGAATGTCGCCGCCGTGCCTGTAATGCGGCAAGTTTTTGTCGCTCCCAACCCTTTCAACATTGAATCGGGATTCGGCGGCAAGACCGGCGCCGAGGACAAGATCGGTTTCTACGGTCTGCCTGAACGGTGCACCATCCGCATCTTTTCCTACGCCGGCCAGCTCATCCAGACCATCGAGCACACCGATCCGGTCTACACGACGGCCTGGTTCCAGGTTACCCGCAACGAGCAGGAGATCGCCTCCGGGATCTATCTTTACGTCATCACCACGCCCGCAGGAGACAAGGTGAGCGGCAAGTTTATCATTGTGAAATGACGCCATGACAGTCCGGGAACCGGTGCGGCGCGCATCGAGCTCGGCATGATTCGCCCGATGATTTCCTGTCCAAATCGTCCTACATGCGAGGTTCGATCATGAACGGCAAGATCAGTAAACTCCTCTTCATCCTCTTCATCGCAGCCGGGCCGCTGCTCTCTTTCGAAAAAGTCGGCACCACCGCCTTCCAGTTTCTCAAGGTGCCGACCAGCGCGCGGGGCAGTGCCATGGGCGAAGCGTTTTCCGCTGCGGCCAGCCACTCCGACGCCGCCTTTTTCAATCCCGCAGCCCTGACCCGGATCCCGAAGATGGATGTCTCCTTCGACTATATGGACTATTTTCTCGACATCTCGCACGTCGCGATCTCGGGCGCATGGAGCGTGCCCAACCTCGGCACCTTCGGTTTGCACGCCATCGCCACCGACATCGGAGCCATTCAGGTCACCTCCGTGGATGCCCTGGATTTCTACGACGGCCTCTATCTCGGCTACACCGGCGAGACTATCGAGCCGGGCTCGGCCCTGATCGGCGCCTCCTTCGCCCGCGAGCTGACCGACAAGTTCGCCTTTGGTCTTTCGGCCAAGTACGCCCGTGAGGATCTGGGCATACGCAGCGCGGGAGCCATTCTCTTCGACGGCGGGCTGACCTATGACACCGGCTTCATGGGGCTGGAGATCGCCGCAGCCATCCGCCACTTCGGACCCGAAGTCAGGTTCTACGATCAGGTCAATCTGCCGCGTTACGATGCCTCCACCGATTCGACCTACTATCAGCGCTACAACGGCAAGGGTTATCCCCTGCCCCAGACCTTCAACATCGGCATGGCCGCCTGGCTGGTCTCGGCCAGCGGCCACTCCCTCATCCATTCGCAGAACCAGAGCCTGCTGCTGGCAGTCGACCTGGTGCAGCCGCGGGACTATGATCAGCAGTACAACTTTGGCCTCGAGTACGGCTTTAATGCCCTGCTCTTTTTGCGGGCGGGATACAAAATGAATTACGATACCGAGGGCCTCTCACTGGGTTTCGGACTGGCCTGGAACAGGATGCGGATCGACTACGCCTACAGCGACTACGGCGCTTATCTTGATGCCGTCCACCGCTTCAGCTTTGGTTTTGTGATCAACTGAGACCGGCCCTGCCGGTTTTCGCCCGCCCCGCACGCCCCAGGTGCGGGATCCCATTTTGCATGAGGAGCGATCCTGACATGTCCAGAAAAACAGCTCTGATACTCCTTCTTTACATCGCCGCCGCAGCGGCACAGCACCGCGGCGACAACCTCGCATTCCAGGGGCTGCCGCTGGATCAGTCAACCGGCGTCAGGGCCGCAGCGCTCGGCGCTGCTTTCACCGCTCAAACAGCTGACCCCGGCGCGCTGTGGTTCAATCCCGCCGGCCTGGCCGGGATCGACCGGCTCCAGCTCTCCATCTCTGCCGACCGCGCCTCAGCCCTCTGGCGTGAAAACCAGGTCTACCGACCCAATCGCATGTTCTGGACCCTTGCCAGTTATCTCGAGGGGCTCTACATCCCCGATCCGGCGGATAACGGCATCTGGGATTACGAGCTGGCCCAGGACTCCTCCTACAGGGTCGAAGAACCGGTGCTCGGACTCGAACCCTTCAGCGAGGAGGCGGCCGACTGGCAGCGGGAGCTGAACCGCTGCGGCATCCGGCAGATCTCAGCCGCCTGGCCCCTGCGCATCTCCAGCCAGAAGCTGGTCCTCTCGGCCGGATATGCCCGCAGCGCTCTCGACGATTTCGACCGCAATGACACCTTTCTCGACCCCCACATCGGTTATGACGAGTACGGGGTGGTCCCGCGGGTGGTCACTGACACGGTCCGCTTCTCCTGGTCGCGTTTTCAGCGGCAGCGCGAGGGGGATATCCACACCTTCACCGCCGGCCTCGCCTGGGCGCCGGGCGCCCGCATCCAGCTCGGCGCCTCCGCCGCCCTCCGCGATGGAGAATCGTCCGATCTGCAGAGTCTCAACCGGGTCGGCTGGTTCGACATCGCCAAGGACAACCGCTTCCGCTTCTCCTATGACACCCTCGATGTCGTCACCAGGGGAAACTCCGACTATCGGGCCCTCCACTGCGCTCTCGGCGCGCTCTTCAATTTCGAACGCCTGAGTCTCGGCATCCAGGTCAGGCTGCCCTACACCATCACCCGTACATGGCGTGCCACCACCGTCACCGCAGGTGCGGAGGGAACGGAATCGGCCGCAACGGCGGGCACGGCTGAATTCCACCATCCAGCCACCTTTTCGTTCGGCGCTGCGATCCGCCCCGTCGACCCCTTCAGACTCTATCTCGATTATCAATTCACACCATACAGCGCAGGTGAGATCGACCTCCAGGCTGATGATCCGACCAACCGTGAACTCCCGGACCAAAGTGACCTCCGCTGCGGCATCGCCTGGGCGCCCGTCCCCTTCCTCGAGCTCATGGCGGGCTATCGTCAGGCCACCACGCTCTTTGTGCCGGATGGCGCGGCTATCAAGGACCGGGGTCCGGCGGCCGACGCCTGGTCGGTCGGGACTGGCCTCAACCTGGCCGGTTACGGCCGCCTGGAACTCGCCTGGGTGAGCCAAAGACTGAAATATTACGACTCGTATTACAGCAATACCAATTACGTCACCCAGACTCTCGGCAATCTTCTGGTCGGCTATACTTACCAATTTTAGGAGGAGACAAGATGAAAGTTGGCAAAATGATGGTCATCCTGTTGATGGCCGGACTCGCGCTTTCAGGCGGCGCCCGGGCGAGCAAGATCGAGGTCGATACCCAGTACGATTTCAAGCTGGCACTCGACTATGTCTTCACCGCCAGGGTCGACACTATCGTCCTGGTGACCAGCGGCGGCGTCTACACCACCGCCGACACCATGCACCTGCAGATCAAGCGCCCGCTGGTGATCATGGCCAAACCCGGCCTCGCTGAAAAACCGGTCTTCCGCCATGGCGACCTCGACTCCAGCGTCATCGAAATCTTCCGCATCCACGATGACGTCGTCTTCGAGGGCATCATCTTCGACGGCTACAACGCCATCCGGCCGATGAAATACGGCCTGCGCGTCGGCCATGGCCCTTTGACCCAGATTCCGCGCATCTTCGCCCGCGAGGGATTGAACATCGCCCTGAAAAACTGTGAATTCAGGGATTTTTTCCCGCCCAACTGGGAGAACGATTCCGGCGGTAACGCCTTTTATTTCCTGCGGCCCGAATCAGGTGAACCGGTGATCAAAGCGGGGTCGGTCAGGATCGAAAATTGCATCTTCCGGAACCTGGGCGATGAGGCCATCCGCATCACCGAGACGGAAAAATACAAAGTGACCCGGGCGGTCGATACCCTGATCGTGCGCAACTGCACGTTTAAAAAGGTCTATGCGGAATGCATCCGTTTCTATGCCGACACTGATACCTCCACCGCCGATGCCTACCTCCTTTTTGAGCATCTGACGGTCGACAGCTGCGGAACACGGATGTGCTATGTCAAAAACAACAAGAACACGATTTTTCGCGATGTTATCGTCACCAACAGCATTCTGCCCAAGCCTGTCCGGGCCGAGCGCGCCGACTATGTCGTCCAGGTACAGCTGCCGGGCTCGACCGTCAGCCATATCGACACCCTCAACCTGATCTTCACTGTGCCCTATTCAAGCCGGATCAGTTCCAGCAAGGGGGGCGAGGTGGATGCCGCCACCATCTACGCCTTCGATCCTCTCTACGCCCAACCGGCGGCGCATGATTATACCTTGACTGCGGCCTCGCCCGCTTACGGCATCGGCCACGACGGCCAGGCTCTCGGCGATCTGCGCTGGGCGACTCAGACGCCCACCCGGGTGCCCTTTCTGGTCACGATCGAGGGTAAAGGCAAGGTGATCTGCGATCCGCCCCTGATCGCCCCCAACTATCCCCCCGGCACCGTCGTCACCCTCACTGCCGTGCCCGATTCCGGCTGGTGGCGGTTTACCGGCTGGAGCGGAGCGATAACCGGAACGGACAATCAGACGTCGATCACGGTCAACGGTCCGACCAGCATCGGCGCCGAGTTCACCGAAATCACTGCGGTCGACCTGGCCCCCCTTCAGCCGGCGGTCTATGCCCTCGCACAGAACTATCCCAATCCCTTCAATGCCGCGACAACCCTGAACTTTTCACTCGAGCGCGAGGGGATGACCTCTCTGGTGCTCTACAACATGCTCGGGCAGAAGCTGCGCACGCTGCTGGAGAAAAAACTGACGGCCGGGGCGCACAGCCTGAGCTTTGACGCCGCCGATCTCCCCTCGGGGGTCTACCTCTACCAGCTGCGCTCCGGCAGCTTCCAGGCCACCCGTAAATTCGTATTAATGAAGTGAACCATAAAACCTTAATCATCAAATCCAGGAGAACATGATGAAAAAAACTCTCTGCCTCTCCCTCTTTCTGCTGCTGGCCGTGCTGTTGACGGCCGGCAGCGCTCCGGCGCAGACCCTGCATCAGGTGGCTGCCGGCGAGAACACCCTCAACGCCGCTATCCAGGCCGCCGCCTCGGGCGATATCATCGAGCTGACCGACAGCGGCGGACTCTACACCTACAACAACGACGACAAGATGTACATCACCAAAACCTTGACCATCCGCGCAGCGGAGGACTTGGCCGAAAAACCCGTCATCCGCAACGTCACCCCCGGGGCCGGCAGCCCGCGCATCTTTGAAATCCGCGCCGGCGGCAACCTCCATCTCAAGGGATTGAACCTCGACGGCCGCGCCGAAGAGGGCGGCGCCGCTTTTGTCAAGAACATCATCCGCTCCGAGGATGTCGCCGCAGCGGCCGAC
>JAKQKF010000427.1 GCA_029560815.1 bacterium | reverse complement strand
GAACTGGGCTACGTCTATTATTCGGACGAGCAGATCGGGGTGCGCAAGTACCTTGCGGACCCTGATCAAGCCGGTGCAAACAACGAACTCGCCTTCTTCGCCCGCACGGGCTTTGCAGGTGACCTCGAGGGCATCTCGATCTATACCCTTCCCGGCGGACGGGGTTATATCCTCGTCAGCGATCAGCAAGCGAACAAGTTCCATATCTTCAAGCGCGAAGGCGAACCCGGGCAGCCCCATCAGCACACCCTGGTCAAGGTGATCAAAACCTCCACCAGCGAGAGCGACGGCTCCGAGGTGACCTCGGTCGCTCTCAATCCAGCCTTTCCGAATGGTCTCTTCGTCGCGATGTCTTCAGACCGGACCTTCCAGTACTACGACTGGAAGAATATCGCCGGCGCGGAGCTGGATAAGGCCGGCCGGTAGAGGGCAGCCTGACCCTGATAATCCCGCCGCCCCTGTAAAGCTGAGCCGATCCCCGCAAGGCGGCGTCACATCAGTAAAGCAGTACAGCGTTTTCCCGAAGAGATTATTGCTGCACCCATATACTTACCAGCCATGTGCATCATCAAGCTAACCCAAAGGAGGCAGGAATGAGAACAAGGAGTAGAGGATGGGGGCTCGCTAATTTCAATGGAGCGCTGGTTATTTTTCTGGCTCTGATGCTGGCCGCTACAGCGCTGATGGCGCAATCCGGGCGCATCACCGGTAAGGTGGTCGACGCCAAATCCGGGGCCTTTCTGCCCGGCGCCAATGTCCTGGTGCAGGGGACGCAGCTGGGTGCGGCGAGCGACCGCCAGGGCCGCTACACCATCGAAAATGTCCCGGCCGGAGCGCATACGCTCGTAGTCAGCTACCTGGGTTATGAAAGGTACACCGGGGACGTGACGGTCACGGCCGGTGCCGATGTCAAGCGCGACATCACCCTCCAGATCAGCTACATCGAGGGCGGCGAGGTCGTCGTCAATGGCCTGCGCGTCGGCCAGATCAAGGCCCTCAGCCAGCAGCGCAC
>JAKQKF010000424.1 GCA_029560815.1 bacterium | reverse complement strand
CAACTCGACCTTTCTCAGCAATGCGGACCTCAAACCCCAGCGCACGGTACAGTATGAGATCGGCCTCTCCCAGCAGATCACGGGGGATCTGGGCGCTGAGCTGACCATGTTCTATCGCGACGTCCGCGACTGGGTGGGCGCGAGCTACTCCATCCCGACCTACCTGGCCAGCGTCGCCTATACCCAGTTTGAGAACAAGGATTACTCCAACGTCAAGGGCGTGACCCTGGCCCTGACCAAGCGCTACTCCAGCTATTTCGAGGCCGGCCTCGATTACAGCTTCATGGTTGCCGAGGGGAGCGCCTCCGATCCCAAGGACTCGTACAACGACCGCCTCAGCGACAAGGCCCCGCGCATCCAGCTCACCCCGCTGGGCTGGGACCAGCGCCACACCATCAATGGCAACCTGAGCGTCGGCACCACCACCTGGCGTGCCAGCCTGCTGGTCAAGTATTGGACGGGCACCCCCTACACCCCGACCTTTCCTCCCGGGGTTTCCTCCGGCAGCAGCTCGTTCAGCGGCCTGGCGGACAACAGCGCCCGCAAACCCGCGATCAACTCCACTGATCTGCGTCTCTTCAAGACTTTCAGGATCGGCAAGCAGAATCTCTCGCTCTTCGCCTATATCTATAACCTTTTCGATCAGCGCGCCGCTACCAACGTCTGGAGCGACAGCGGCAGTCCCAAATACACCCTGCAGACCCGCAACGCCAGTTTTGACGCAAACCGCGTCAGCACCGTCGAGGATAATGCCAATCATCCCGAATGGTACATCGAGCCCCGGCAGGTGCAGCTTGGCTTCTCGCTGGGTTTTTAACCCGCGTTGTGCAGGGTGTTTCGAGAGCGAACCGAGTTAACATAAGGGACCATACAGCATGAAAAAAACAATCATAATGACGCTCATCACGGGACTTGTTCTGCTCGCCGCTGCGGCTTTCAGTCAGCCCAAGCCCCATGGTATGTTCAGTGAGGAACGCAAGGGCTTTCACAACGGCAACCGCATCCAGACCACCTTTTACAATTCCGGTCTGATCGGCCGCGTCTCCGGCATCGAAGAGGACATTGCCGGCGAATGGCCCAAGGGTTCCGGCCACCTCTACATCGGCGACCAGCTCATGATGGTGGGCGCCGAGATCATCGACAGGGACAAAAAGCTGATCCACTCCGTCATCACCCCGCGCGGCCCCAAGGTCGATCCCCGCATGGGCGACCGCTCCTCCGACGGCCTCACCTGGTACACATGGGAAGCCCTGCCCGGCTTCGCCGGCAAGGATACCTCGGTGGTGGCCATGAGCCACATTCCCAAATCATGGCCGGTCTACTGGCCCGACAAGCAGGAGATCACCGATGATCCGGGCTGGCGCAACGACGGCTACGACAATGATTCCAAACGCGCCGCCTGGAACGGCTATTTCGGCAAGAACCAGTTCAACGCCGACCAGGAAAGCTACTTTGTCATGGACGATTACAACGACGCCAAGTATAATTTCTATCCCGACTCTACCGATCTTTCCAGGCGCGGCCTCGGCCTGCAGGCCTCATCGCGCGGGCTGCAGTGGGCCCAGGTGCTCGCCCAGGATGTGCTCTTTTTCATCTATGACATCACCAATATCGGCACCACCACCTATGACAAGGTCGTCTTCAGCATCATCTGCGGCTATATGGCCGGCGGCGACGGCGAGGATGACAACTGCACCTTCGATCGCTCGATCAACCTGACCTATACCTGGGATTATGACGGCATCGGCTCGGGCGGCTGGTCGCCGGTCGACATCGCCGGCTGCGCCTTCCTTGAAAGCCCCGGCAATTTCCGTGACGGCATCGACAACGACGGCGACGGCGCCATGGGTTCGGGTAAAACCATCACCGAGGATATGTTCAAGCCCGCCCAGCTGGCCGCCGGCCAGGACATCGTAGTGATCTCCTACGGCAATAATTTTGAACGCAGCGTGCAAAAGATGCCCGCCGACTCCCTGATCATCACTGGCCCCAAGGGCAACCGTATCGTCTTCCGGCCGGGACAGCAGGTCGAGGAGATCCGCTTCAACGGCGTCGACGACAATCTCAACGGCCTCATCGACGAAAACAACTTTAATGAGATCGAAATCACCACCGGCGTCACCCAAAAGAACTACGTCTACGTCGGACTAAAGTACGTCAACTACATCACCGGCGAGGGGATGGACAACAAGCTCATCGACGAACGCCGCGACGACGGCATCGACAATGACGGCGACTGGAATCCGATCACCGATGATGTCGGCCTCGACGGTCAGTTCAACACCATGGACTTTGGGGAGGGCGACGGCCTGCCCACCTCAGGCGCCGGCACCAGCGCCCCGGGCGAACCCCACGTTGACAAAACCGACGTCAGCGAATCGGACCAGCTCGGCCTGACAAGTTTTTACTTCTTCTACCCCTTCAACAAGTTCGGCCTCAAGGAAGACGAGAAACTGTGGACCTACTCGACCCCCGGCTCCTTCGTCAACGGCGTCGGCAACAACGTCGACGGCGACTGGATCTACGCCTCCGGTTACTTCCCCCTCAAGCCGGGTGAGACCGAGCGCATCTCCACCGCCATCATCTATTCGGCCTGGGTCCCGGGCGATCCGCGCAGCGGTATCGTCGCCAAAAAGGCGACCGCCCAGTTCATCTATGACGAAAACTACAATTTCGCCAAAGCCCCCAACCCCCCCAAGGTTTGGGCTTCGGTCGGCGATGGCGAGGTCACCATCTACTGGGACGACTCGGCGGAATTCTCCTACGACGCGGTCAGCGGCTACGATTTCGAAGGCTACCGCATCTATCGCGCTTCCGATCCCGGCTTCGAGGATGCCAGTCCGGTCACCGACTATCTCGGCAGCCGATTGATGTCTGTGCCGCTGGCCCAGTATGACCGCAAGGATGGCATTTCCGGCTTTTATCCCAAGAGCTATCCCGGCACCGGCGTCGAGTTCTACCTCGGCAACGAATCGGGCCTGGCCCACTCCTTCCGCGACACCACGGTCATCAACGGCTACACCTATTATTATGC
>JAKQKF010000410.1 GCA_029560815.1 bacterium | reverse complement strand
ATCGGCCCCTTCCTGCAGGACGAATGGAAAATGCGCGAGAACCTGCGCACAACCCTGGGTTTCCGCTACGACCGCTACCAGCTGGTCGGCGGCCTCAAGGAGGACCTCTTCTCCCCCCGCATCGGCGTCAACTGGCAGCCCTGGGCGAAGACCAGCCTCCGCGCCTCGGTTGGCAGCGGTTTCCGCGCCGCCACCATCATCGAACGCTTTCTCGAGCTGACGATCATGAACTTCAAGATCGTCGCCAATCCGGCGCTCAAAGCGGAGAGTTCCTGGGCCTACGACCTGGGCCTGCGCCAGTACATCAACGACAACTGGAATGTCGACATCTCCCTCTTCGACAACGAATACTGGGAACTGATCGAGGCCCACATGGACCTGATCCGCGGCCAGGTGCAGTTCCGTAACATCCCGCGGGCGCGCATTCAGGGCATCGAGGCGACCACCAATTTCAGCTATCCCTTCACCTGGCGGAACCTGCCCATCACACCCAGCCTGCAGCTGACCGCCACAGCGATGGAGCACGAGGAACTGGAGTACCACGACCCGCTGCCCTACCGGCCCAAGCTGATCGCCTCCGGCAAGGCGGGGCTGAAGGTGGGCAAAGCCCAGATCCAGGTTGAATACCGCCACGCCAGCCGGATCGAGGCGGTCAAGATCTATCCGATCAACGACCGGGTGCCGATGAAATTCTGGGATGTGCGCCTCAGCTATGACTGGCGCGGCCTGAGCTTCAAGCTCGGCGCCCTCAACGTCGGGCAGTACAATTACGCCCCGATGGAGAGCAATCTGATGCCGATGCGCACCTACACGGTAGGGCTGCAGGGAGAATTCTAGGCTGCGGATTCGACTCTCCGCTGAGGCGATCAGCCAACGAAACAGGTGACGCCATGAAACCAATCCTGATGGGACTCTTGCTCTTGACCAATATGCTCTGTCACAGCGCTGCAAAAGAGAGCCAAAAAGCAGATTCCAGCTGGGGCCCCGCCTGGGCGCGCGAGGCGGTCTGGTACCAGATCTTCCCAGAGCGCTTTCGCAACGGCGACCCCGCCAACGATCCGGCCCTGGAGGATATCCGCGGCGCCTGGCCGCATGATCTCACCTCGCCCTGGCGGATCTCGCCCTGGAGCTCCGACTGGTACGAACTCCAGCCCTGGGAAAAGGCCACCGGC
>JAKQKF010000408.1 GCA_029560815.1 bacterium | reverse complement strand
CTGATAGCCAAAGACCACGCCGCCGCCCTCGTGCTCGATGTGTCGCACCGAACCCTCCAGCAGTCCGCTGAAATTATGGCCGTAGAAAATATTGTCGCCGAGGATGAGGCAGGCGCTGTCGCCGGCGAGAAACTCCTCGCCAAGGATAAAGGCCTCGGCCAGGCCGTTGGGGGCGGGCTGGACCTTGTAGCTGATGCGCAGGCCGAACTGCCCGCCGTCGCCGAGCAGCTGCTCGAAGCGCGGCAGGTCCTCGGGGGTGGAGATGAGCAGGATCTCGCGCAGCCCGGCCAGCATCAGGGCTGAGAGGGGATAGTAGACCATCGGCTTGTCGTAGACGGGCAGGAGCTGCTTGCTCACCACTTGGGTGATGGGGTAGAGACGGGTGCCGGCCCCGCCGGCGAGGATGATGCCTTTCACGATGCGGATCCTTTTTTTATGGATACATACCTGCAAACCCCCGCTTGTGCGTAGTCGGCGCGGTGGAGGGGAATCACCTCCCCGGCCAGCCTGAAAATAGCGAAATTTTCCATTCCATGCACCAGAAAAATTCATGCTTCCCCGGCCTGAATTCCGGCGCGCCCCTGGCACACTCCCCAACACACCCCCAGCAAAGCCCACTGGCCCCGCAAATTACCGCACATCCCGGCGAAATAGTTCGTTTTAACGAAATATAGGAATAATTAATTTTTCAACGTGTTTACTATTGTACACCGTCAAATACTGCGCACCCGTTGCGCCTCCAACCCCCAACCGCTGCTGTTATGCATCCATAGTCCGGCAGCCCGAAGAAAGGAGCAGCGCCCCCCTCTCTCGCTTCACCGTTCCGTGGCATGGGATGTTCCCGGGGTCTTTGTGTGGGCCACTCTCTGACAGTGGAGACTGTTTCGCAGTTCCTCCCCTGTCTTCCTCCTCCACCTAATCAACTCTCTCAATCAACGCACCGCTTGATTCATAGACCATTTCTGCTACCCGGCCACCGGCCAGGGGAAAGTCCTTTCTCTGCCCTGCCGGAACAACACATCGTTATGGAGGACATCATGAACAGACATCATACTGTGTTACGGCATTTCTTCGCCCTCGCTTTCGCCCTCTTCCTGCTGATCTCCGGCCCGGCCTTCGCTGGCGGCTCCGGCGCGATCTGGACCACCAACGGCGCCTGCGGCGACGAGGGGCAGGATGCCAACCATTTCAGGATCGGCGACGATATCTATATCAACGGCAGCAACTTCGAGCCGGGCACCTACAACTGGGCGATCACCGGCAACCCCGGCGGCTCCTCCTGCGACCCTAACATCGTCGTCGCCAGCGGCACCGTTGTGGTCGACGCGTCCGGCGCCTTCTGCTTCTCCGCCTATACCGTCCGTGAGGACGACTGCGGCGAATATCGCTATACTGTCGGCGGCAAGAACGATAACTACCGCGTCGAGGAGGAGACCGTCCGTCTCGAGTTCGGCAAAATCGATCTTCACGCTGCCTGGGTAGATACCCTGCGCTGGTCGATCACCAAGAGCGCGCAGCCTGCACTGGTGACCGTCTGCGAGGGCGAAGAGGCCGAGGTCTGCTACACCATCACCCTCGACCAGAGCGT
>JAKQKF010000407.1 GCA_029560815.1 bacterium | reverse complement strand
CACGAGCCAAAGTGCCCGAATCGGTCATCGCGATGATCCTCGGCCACAAACGAACGACGATCACCAGCCGGTATATTAATCCGCATTGGGACGAGATGGTCGAAGCAGTGACTGTTCTTGGAGAGCTATGTCACGTATACGTCCCCTATGGAGGAAAAGCGGAAAATGCTGATGATTCGAAACAATATAATAATAGAAAGATAGGAGAGGTGAAAACGGTATGACCACCGCTTTCTCATAATCCGCAGGTTGTAGGTTCGAAACCTACCAGGCCCACAATGAAAGCCCCGGTGATTAACTGATTGCCGGGGCTTTTTGCACAACAGCGGTTTGAGCTCTGTTTCGGCCGGCCGGATTCAACTGTCTGCTGCTCTCCGCAGCTAGCGGAGGTCGACATCCCCCGCCGCCACCTTGACTATGCCACCATCCGTTTCGAGCCAGAGCAGCCCCTCCTCATCGACGTTTACCGCGCACCCATGCACTGCGCCGGCTGGTGAGGCCCACGCCACAGTGCGGCCAATGATGCCGCTCCCGGCCAGCCACCTCTCCCTGATCACTCCAGGCGGCGGGTTCTCACGCAGCAGCCGCAGCAGCCGCTCGAGGTACTCCTCCGCAAACCGGTCAAGATCCTGCAGCCGCCCGGTTTCGCAAAATATGGAGGTGGCGGGCCGGGCGACGGCGGTGAGCTCCTCCGCGGTCGTGTTGACGTTGATTCCGATCCCGGCGATGATGCCGGTGATCCTGTTCTCCTCCAGCAATGTCTCGGCGAGAACGCCCGCGATCTTTTTCCCGCCGGCCAGAATATCGTTCGGCCATTTAATCCACACCGCGCCGACCTTGAGTGATTTCAAAAAATCCGCCATCGGAAGCGAAAGCAGCGCTATCCGCCAGAAGAGCGCCTCGCCTGGTTCTGCGCCGAATAAAACCGACAAGGCGAGATTCCTGTCGTTCACCTCGATCCAGCTTTTACCCTGGCGTCCCCGGCCGGCGCTCTGGCGGAAGGTGTAGACGATTGTCCCCGCCGGCGGCTTTTCCCTGTGCAGGTAGCTGTTGGTCGAATCAATGGTATCGAGGTAGATTATTCTGTTCGAAGGTTCCACAAGCTCCTCTTCGGCAAGATGATGCCCGGCAGACCGTTCGGCGGCAGGTGACGCCTCTTCTGGTTATTCAGATGGAGGGTGCGTACAATGGCCGCCGCAGCCAGCCCTCCCGGGCCGCTGCTCCAATGCTGTGCCTTTCTCTGACCAGAGGCCATAATTTAGGAATATTGCCGTCAAATGCTATGCGAAAAATTCAGGTTGTGTTTCTGGCTATTGTTCGGTAATTTAATAAGCTTTTAAGCCCCGGCCGGAAGCGTTCAATCCTGCGGGTTATGAACAAATTGAGAGGCTTGTTTGTGGCAAAGAAAAAAATAAATGTGATGATCACGGCTTTCAGGGACGGATTCCAGTCCGTTTATGGAGCGCGCGTCTTCAGCGATGATTTCATGCCGGCTGTAAAGGCGACCGTTGAGGCGGGGATCGATCACTTTGAGTCGGGCGGCGGCGCAATGTTCCAGTCCCCGATATTTTATGCGAACGAGAATTCCTTCGACATGATGGACAAATTCAGGGAGACAGTCGGGCCCGGGGTCAATCTTCAAACCCTGGCGCGCGGGGTGAATGTCGTCTGTCTCGATTCCCAGCCGCGCGATATCATCAAGCTGCATGCGGAGATGTTCAAAAAGCACGGTGTGA
The DNA here is from genome assembly GCA_029560815.1 of bacterium. Next base: position 10,225 of record JAKQKF010000407.1, on the reverse strand, counting down.
CCACGATCAGAAATTTCGACGCTCTGAACGATGTCAACAACCTCATCTTTTCAGGACGGTGCATCTACGAGGCGGGTCTCAGGCATGAGGTGGTGGTGACCATGATGAGCCTTCCTCCCGATACCCCCGGAGCCGACTGGGCGCATACCCCCGATTTTTACATCGATACTCTGAAAAAGATCCTCGCAGCCGGCATTCCCTACGATTCGGTCTGCTTCAAGGATGCTTCGGGCACTTCTACGCCCAGGACCGTCTTCGAGACCATCCGGCAGGCCCGCGCCCTGCTCGGCGACCAGGCGCCGCTGCGCTTTCACTCCCATGACACCGCCGGCACCTGCGTCTCCACCTATCTGGCGGCCCTCGATGGCGGTGCCGACGGCCTCGATCTCTCCATGGCCCCGGTCTCGGGCGGAACCTGCCAGAGTGACATCATCTCGATGTGGCACGCCCTGCGTGGCTCCGATTACGATCTCGGCATCGACGTCGACCGCATGCGCGAGGCCGAAGAGGTCTTTAAAGAGTGCATGCGCGACTATTTCATGCCGCCCGAAGCGAAACAGGTGGAGCCGCTGATCCCGTTCTCGCCCATGCCCGGCGGAGCGCTGACCTCCAATACGCAGATGATGCGCGACAACAAGATCATGAACCGTTATCCGGAGGTGATCAAGGCGATGGGCGAGGTGGTCGAACTCGGCGGCTTTGGCACCTCGGTGACGCCGGTTTCGCAGTTCTATTTCCAGCAGGCTTTCAACAATGTCATGTTCGGCAAATGGGTCAAGATCGCCGAGGGGTACGGCAAGATGGTCCTCGGTTATTTCGGCAAGACACCGGTTGAGCCCGATCCCGAAGTGGTGAGGATCGCTTCCGCACAGCTCAAGCTGGAGCCGACCACGGAGGCGGTGATCGATATCAATGAGCGCGACCCGCAAAAGGGCATCGCGGCGGCGAGAAGGATGCTTGAGGAAGCCAGCCTGCCGGCGAGCGATGAAAACATCTTTATCGCGGCGGCCTGCGGGCAAAAGGGCATCACTTTCCTGAAAGGCGAGGCGACGATCTCAGTCCGCAAGCAGGGGGTGAAAAAGGAGACCCCGCAGGTACCGGCTGAGCCGGTCCGGCCAGCGACCACAGTCAGTTATACCATTGCCAGGATATAGAGGAGGCCCATCCATGACGATCAAGGCCATGCTGGAGTCCTATGAGTCGGAACTAGTGATCATTGTTGCCATCATCGTCGGCGCCATCATCGCAGTCAAGGTGATCTCGTCTTTTATAGCCGGCGCCCGCCTGCGCGCGGTTGAAGCGGCTGCGGAAGCGGCTTCGATTCTTGCGGCCGGCGCCGGCGGTCAAGCAGCAGGGGCTCTCTCTGCGGCAGCGGACGGCCCTGGCGCTCAAACCACCGCGACGATCAATAATTACCGCGTGTCGGGGAGAGAATTTTCCTTGTCAGGCATCGACGAAAAAACCGCCGCCATGGTTCTCGCCATTGTGGCCAGTGATGCGGGCATACCGCTTGAAGAACTGCAATTCAAATCCATCAGGGCGATCAGCTGACCGAAGAAGCCAAGGACGGAATGAAGCCATGAAATATGTCGTCACGATCAACGATAAGAAATATGAAGTCGAAGTGGAGAAGGGGCAAGCGACCCTGGTAGAACCGGCTCAGGCGGGAGCAGCCGCAGCGCCGGCAACGCCGCCGGGCACTGCCGCGCCAGCCGCCCCGGCTGGTAAGAAGCTTCTTGCACCGATGCCGGGTGTCGTCATCAACACCAGGGTGGAGGCCGGAGCCCGGGTCAAGAGTGGTCAGCCCCTGCTGGTCCTCGAAGCGATGAAGATGGAAAATGAAGTGGTCTCCACCTGCGACGGCGTCGTCTCTTTCCTGATTGCCAGGGGCGCGCGTGTTGCAGCGGGGGATGTTCTGGCGATCATCGGGTGATGCCCGGTGGCGCTGGCAGGAGCTGTATGATCCTCTCGATAATTCAAGTGGAGAAGTGTGATGAATGAATTGTTAGCCGGCATTGTCAATCTGCATCTGGGCAATTTTGTCATGTTCGGTATTTCCCTGATCCTGATCTATCTCGCCATCGCCAAGGACTATGAGCCCATGCTGCTGCTTCCCATCGGCTTCGGCGCACTTTTGGCCAATATTCCTTTTTCATCGGCGATCGGGCATGAGGGATTCCTGACCATACTGTATAATTACGGCATCCGGACGGAGCTTTTCCCGGTCCTCATCTTCGTCGCGGTCGGCGCCATGATCGATTTCAAACCGCTGCTGCAGAATCCCTTCATGCTTTTTTTCGGCGCCGCTGCGCAGTTCGGCATTTTCGCCTGTCTCTTCGTCGCCGTGCTCATGGGGTATGATCTCAAGGAGGCCGCCTCGATCGGCATCATCGGCGCTGCGGACGGGCCGACCTCCATCTACGTCGCCAACAAGTTCGCTGAACGGCTGCTGGCGCCGATCTCGGTGGCTGCTTATTCCTACATGTCGCTGGTGCCGATCATCCAGCCCCCGGTGATCAGGGCGTTGACCACCCGGCAGGAGCGGCTGATCCGGATGACCTATCATCAGACCGCTATTCCCAAACTGGTCGAGATTGCCTTCCCGATCGTCATCACCCTGATCGCGGGCATCGTGGCGCCCATCAGTGTCGCTCTGATCGGCTCGCTGATGTTCGGCAACCTCATCCGCGCCTGCGGCGTCCTCGAGCGCCTCTCCAACGCCGCCCAGAACGAACTCGCCAACCTGGTCACCCTCATGCTGGGCATCACCATCGGTTCCACCATGATCGCGCAGGATTTCCTCCGCGCCGACACCCTGATCATCATGGGCATGGGGCTGATCGCCTTTATCTTCGACACGGCCGGCGGCGTTCTCTTCGCCAAGTTTCTCAACCTCTTCCTCAAGAACAAGGTCAATCCGATGGTCGGCGCGGCCGGCATATCGGCTTTTCCGATGTCCGCGCGCGTCATCCAGCGCATGGCCAAAGAGGAAGATCCGACCAACTTTATCCTGATGCAGTCCACCAGCGCAAATGTGGCGGGACAGCTGGGCTCCATCGTCGCCGGGGGACTGCTCCTCGCCCTGGTTCCCCTGTTCATGAAATAGTGAGGTTGCTGCTATGAATCCGGAAATCGATGCTGCTCTCAAGATCATGGGGCTCGGACTCGGCGGGGTCTTCACCGTCCTGATTCTTTTCTACTTTGTCACCCGGCTGATGATCGTGATCGCCAGAAAACTGCCCCCCATGGAAGAAAAATAGCTCCTTTCTGTGAAAGACAAAACCCGGAAGAGAAGCGCGAGCAGCGATCTCTTCCGGGTTTTCCTTTTCCCCCCATACCCCGATCTTCGGCCGGCTGGACGCGGGATTGCTAATCCGCCGGCAGCCATGCAGGAGCCGGCAGGCCCCGCCCGGTGGGCCGGTCACTGAGCACGTCAACCGGTCAGTGCGCAGCAGGATTTCATCCTGTGATCTCGTTGCCCACCTTGCGCGCACGCTGCGGCTTGTCGAGGTCGATGCCGAGGGCGAGGCCGATCTCCACCAGCAGGTTCCAGCCGGTGGTGAGAAAGAGGTAGGGATTGAGCGTCCCGGCCTCCGGAACGCGGATGGTCGGAAAGGGGGTCTCCTGCGCTGAGATGGCGATCACGGTGAGCCCGACCCCCTTGACGAGCGCCTCCTGGAATTTGCCGGCCTCATCGGCGATCGGATCGATGACAAAGAGCACATCGCGCGGATCCATCACCTCCTCGATGCCGTGAACGGCATAGGTGCCCTCGAGAAAGTCCGATTTTTTGCGCGTGATCTCGTTGGTTTTGAGGGTGAGTTCCTCGGCCACGCCATCATTGTAGCCGGCGAAATAGATCGTCGGCGCCTTGACTGCGGCGGCGATGATGGCGGGATCGATGGGCATGGTCAACGCCGTCCGCATCGAGCCGGCCAGTTCTGCCTGCCAGCCGGTCTGAGGGGGAGCGCCCAAGTGCCAGAGCAAAGAGTCATAAAAGAGGGCCTGCTCGACCACGCTCTTGGTCGCCGCGACGGCCTCCTCCCGGCCGCAGTTGAGGACGAAGGTCTGCACACAGGCCTGCTCGAGCGGGGTGTCATGGTGAGCGCAGAGGGCGAAGCGGTTGAGGTGGCCCGCCGCCGCCAGTTTTTGGGCGAGCAGGACGACCTCCCTGGTCTTGCCGGAATTGGAGGCGCAAAAGACCGCGAATCGGGAGAGATCGTAACCGGCGGCCTGCCGCGCCCCCTCCGTCACCACCGCGAGGTCAAGGCCCCGGGTGAGAGCCTTGCGGATGGCGTTTTTCGCCGGAAAGATCCGGCTCGAGCCTTCGCCGGTCAGCAGCAGCCGGCCGGCCTTTTTAATGGCAGCTGCAACCTCCAGGCTGCGCGCGGGGTCGAATTTTTCCGTCAGAGCGATGGCCTCCATCATCTCGCGGACGAGCGCATAGCGCGCATATTTTTCCTGTACCAGATTCATAACGGTATCCTTTCCCGAAACCGGTCAAATTGTTCAGCCTCTCCGGGCAATCTCCGCGACGAGCCGGAGATACTCCCCGGTTTCAGCGCGCATCTGTCTGATAAAATCGTTTTCCTCGATCGTGCCGATCGCAGCCTCCATCTCATCGTCGTTGCGGAAGGTGGAACGGTGGAAGGGATTGTCATAATCCTTCTTGCGCGAGAGGTAGACCTGATCGCTGATGTAGTGCTGGATCCTGGCCGAATCCTCGAGTGCGGCCAGCCACTGCTCATTGGTCATGCGCCGGAGGCCCTGCACTGCGCAGAGGGAGGCGAAGGCGTGTCTCTGTTTGGCGAGCGGATATTTTTCCCACAGTTTTCCGTAGCGGCCGTGAATGGCCTTCCAGTCCTTGAGCCGGCCGGAGGTGATGTCGGCGCGAAGCCGGTCGGCCTCCTGCTCGGGCATGAGCTGTCCGCCGAAATTGATCCAGCGCTCGACGCGTTTTCCGCTCAGTTCCTTTTGCATAACTGCGAAATCGGCTTCGGGATGGGATTGCATCCAGGCGAGCAGGTTCTTCACGCTGTAGTAGCGGATCATGTCATGATAGGCGCGCCAGGCCTGCCAGACCTTGAGGATGACCACCTTGCGGCTGGAGCGCTCGATGTTTTCGCCCAGGATCTCGAGCTTTGCGGTCTGTTCCTCGGGCCCGGAGAGGATCATGCGTCCTTTGGCGGCGAGGGCCTTTTCGCTCAATCCCTCCTGAGGCCGGCCGCTGCTGCGCAGCCAGGCCTTGGCGGTCCAGATTTCCAGCAGGCGGCAGGCGGCAAAGATCTCTTCGATGGTATCCGGCGCCAGACAGTCGTATTCGATATTCTGCTGCTTGTTTTTGCGTTTGTCGCGTTTGTGGTATTTGGCCGCGTTGCGGGCGAGGGCGTACATGTTGTACATCCACCAGAAGGCGGGCATCATCTCCAGCTGATTGAGGGCCGGATTGTTGTTCAGCAGGGAGAAGGGGAGAGGGATGTCGAGTTCGGCGGGATAGTCCGCCTTGGAGATCAGCACGAAGGATGCGAAGCGGCAGGAGTGCTTGAGGCTGGTGCAGAGCCCCGGCCAGAAGCCGCGCCCGGCCTGGAGTTCATTGTCGTTGGCGCGGCTGTTGTGGTTGGAGCCGATGGTGGCGCCGGCGGCGATGTTGCTCTGTCCCATCACCACGCCGGCGACCAGGAACGAGTTGTTGTGGTGCTGCTCATGGGCGGGGAAGATGAGATTGTTGAGCACCTCACAGCACGAGATCGTCGAATTGTCGCCGAGAAAGGAGTTGATGAGACGGGCGCCATACTTGAGATTCGAGTTGTCGCCCAGGACAAAGCGGACCGCCTTGCAGCCGTAAAAGATATGGCAGCCATAGCCGATGATGCCGTTGACCAGCTCGACGCCCTCGCCGATCTGGGTCGGCTCGGCCTGCGAGGAGTTGATGGTCAGATTCTTGAGCTTGTTGGCCCCCTTGATATAGCAGTGCGAGCCGATCTTGACGTCCTTGAGCACCAGTGAATTCTTGATGACGCACTGATCGCCGATGAGGCCGTAGTAACCGCGGTGGGAGTCCATGCTGTTCTGGGTGATCTCTTTGAGCCTGGCCTGGAGCGCCCGGTCGTCGCGGTATTTGGCCCAAAGCCAGGCATCCGCGGCGATCATGCCGTCAAAGGGGGCGACGCGCCGGCAGCCGGCCTCGTTCATCAGATCCAGCCAGATCCGCACCTCCTCGCGCTCGCCTTCCTTGACGATGCCGTTGCCGAATTTGGCGTGATCGCTGGTATTCATCTCGTCCACCTTGGAAAGGATGCAGCGGTCGCCGATGATGAAATGTGAGAGATAGCCGACGTTATGGATGGCGACGTCATCGCCGATGTCACAGGCGATGATGATGCTGCCGGTGATGCCGGTCGGCAGCCTGAGGTCGTTGTGCTCGAGCACGGACTTTTGCAGGCGGCCGATGCGCACCATCCCGAAAAACTGGTTATTGACGAGCAGGGTGGGATCGAAAATATCGGTGACGAGGATGTCGTCCCAGTCGCTGGAGGTATTGTTGTTTTTGACGAGCATCTCCACCTCTGCCGCGTGCAGATTGCGCCAGCGTTCCAGCGGCCAGAGGGTCTGCAGATTCCGGTAATAATACTCATCCATCCCCTCGGGCAGGTAAGGCGCGGAGATAAAATTTTTCCCGATCGAATTGGCGGGCAGAATCGAAACCATATCCATACGCGTCCCCTTTGCTATGCCAATGAAAAAGCCCCCGGCCGGAGAGCCGGGGGCTGAAAATGGAGGCTGGCGGGAATCAGAACCAGATGCGGAAACCGATGCTCATCGGAAAATAGAGGTGGGTTGCACCGATGTTGGGAGAGAAATGGAGCCCGATCGACGGCACGACCTGGAAGAAAGGCTCGATCTTTTTATCGATCAGCATATTCACCCCCACAGGTATACGCACGCCGCCCTTCATCCCCTTCTCGTCCTCGGCGGTCTTGTCATCGTCATCGAAGCGCGTGCTCACAAAGGCCCCAACCCCGGCGAACCAGTTGACATCCGAGTTCCCCGTAACGGTGATGCGGTTATTGAAGAGCCAATAGTCGGAGGTCAGGCCCAGGGTCTTCTGATCGCCAAAATAGTAACTGAGGGCGAGAACGAGCGACTGGTCATCCATTTTCATGTTGAGGGCCACGCCGTTGTTATAAAGCTCGCCGGCGTTCAGATTGTACTGCAGGCCGATGCCGTTTGCATAGCTGCCACTGGCAAATGCCAGCATCAGGGCGGCGATCAACAGTACTTTTCTCTTGTTCATCTACTATTCCTCCTTAGGTCGGTGCTGTGGCCGGCCCGTACGGTGCCAGGCCTGGTCTGCATGATTGGCATACTGTAAAATTTAACTGTATATATTGATTAAATCAAGAAAATTTTATAGTTAATAGGTCGCCGCCCTTCCCGGGCAGCGCGGGTCCGGTCGCTGTGCCTCTGCCGCTCAGCCGAAAACGCGGATTTTGCCGGGCAGTACATTGACCGTGATCGGCGTGGTGCCGGCGATTTCGCCGTCCGGGGTGAGCACCTTGGCCGGGGTGGTCCGGAAGCTCATGCTGCGGCCGGTGAAATGTTCGACCTCTTTCATCTTCAGATGCGTGCCTGCAAAAATCCTGGGCAGGGCGGAGAGCAGGCGCAGGCGCGAAAGCTTGTTGAGGATGACGACATCGAGGAGGCCGTCGTCGATCAGGGCGTCGGGGGCCATGATCATGTCGCCGCCGGTCTTGCGGCTGTTGCTGATCTCGACGAAGATATTGTCGCGCTGGATGGAACGGCCGTCGATCTCGAACTCGAGGGGATAGGACTTTAGGCTGCGGGTGATGATAAAGACCCCGATGACGTAATTGAGAGCCCCCCACTGCCGGTAGCTGTAGGCTTTTTGAGCCACATCGGAGACGAAGCCGAAGCCGAGGATGTTGATGAAGACGAAGCGGGTATCGGCGCACTGGCACTCGCCCAGATCGACGCGCCGGGTCGCGCCCGCTGCGATCATTTCAAAGGCGTCGGCATGGGTACGGATGCCCAGGTCGCGCGAGAAGGAGTTGCCGGTGCCGGCTGGCAGCACGCCGAGGGGGATGGGAAGATCCGGATTGCCCTTCATCATGCCGTTGATGACTTCGAAGAGGGTGCCGTCGCCGCCGAGGGCGACGATGCCGTCCCAGTCCCCGTTGACCTCTCTCGCCGCCACCTCGACAAGATGGCCGGGACGATCGGAAAAGATGTTTTCCACCGTGATGCCCCTCTGCCGGAACATCTCGAGTGATTTTTCTGCCACGGCCAGTCCGCGTCTGCGGCCGGCCAGGGGATTGGTGAGCATCAGGAGTTTCATGGGGTCATCCTTCCAGAGGGAACCGTTTCCTTTATTATAGCGAAATTCAGGAATAATTGCAAGGGATTGTGCGCCCGCTTCTATTCTCCTTGATTTTTGCTCTGCGAATGGCTAATTTCGGAGGGAGAGAGCTGATATGGACGCATTGCGACGTGAAAAGAGGCGTGCACCGGCAGCTGCGCCGGCGATCGATCATCAGCAGGTGAGCTGGAGGGATTTGCGCGCATCGGCCAACCGCGCGTTTGCGCGGGCGGCGGGCGCGCCTCTCATCCCTGGCAACCGGATTCGCCTGCTCAAGGATGCGGCCGAAAACTATCCCGCCTGGCTGGAGGCCATCGCCGCGGCCCAGCGTTATGTTTATCTCGAAAGTTATATAATACATGGGGATGCGACCGGACGGAAATTCGCCGATGCCCTGCTGAAAAAGGCGTCTGAAGGGGTATGCGTCCGGGTCATCTATGACTGGCTGGGGGGATTCGGCAAGACCCCTGGCGCCTTCTGGGAGCGGCTGCGCGCCGGCGGAGTTGAGGTGCGCTGCTTCAATCGCCCACGCCTTGACCGCCCGCTCGGCTGGCTCTCGCGCGACCATCGCAAGATGCTGGCGGTGGACGGCGAGGTCGGCTTCGTCTCCGGACTCTGCATCGGCATCGCCTGGGAGGGGGTTCCCGCTAAAAAGATCGAGCCCTGGCGCGATACCGGGGTGGAGGTGCGCGGGCCCGCGGTCGCCGATATCGAAAAGGCTTTCGCCCAGGTTTGGGCGATGACCGGTGAGGAGCTGCCCGATGATGAGCTGAATGGTGGTAAAACCATCGCTCCGGCTGGGACGGCCAGCCTCCGCGTCGTCGCCAATATTCCGGCCACCGCCGGCCTCTTCCGTCTCGATCAGCTTGTTGCGGCTCTCGCCAGAGAGCGGCTCTGGCTGACCGACGCCTATTACGCCGGCAACACCGCTTATGTTCAGGCCCTGCGCTCGGCGGCCATGGACGGGGTCGATGTGCGTCTTCTCGTGCCCAATGCCACCGATATCCCCATTGTCAAGGCCCTCTCCCGCGCCGGCTATCGCAATCTGCTCGAATCGGGCGTGCGCATCTTTGAGTGGAACGGCACCATGCTTCACGCCAAGACCGCCCTCGCCGACCGGCACTGGGCACGGGTCGGGTCGAGCAACCTCAACATCTCGAGCTGGCTCGGCAACTGCGAGCTCGATGTGGTGGCGGAGGATGAGCCCTTCGCCGCCAAAATGGAACGGATGTATCTCGACGATCTCGGCAACGCGACCGAGGTGGTGCTGAGCAAAAGACAGCGGGTGCTGGCGCCGGGCGAGCCGCGTCATCCGGCCCGCACCATCGCCGCCGGATCGGGCAGCGCCGGCCGTGCGGCCGCCGGGGCGGTGCGCATCGGACATGCGGTGGGCGCGGCCTTTACCGGCCGGCGCCTTCTCGGACAGATCGAGGCCCGCCTGATGACCCTAATCGGCCTGCTCTTCCTCGTCCTGGCGGCGCTGGCGATCTGGATTCCGCAGCTGCTGGTCTATCCGGCCATGCTGCTCTTTATCTGGCTCGGGCTGGTGCTGGTCGCCCGCGGCTGTTCACTCTATTTGAAAAGCAAACGGAAGGAATAAATGAAGCGCGTCATCATCGGCATTCACGGATTGGGCAGAAAACCATCGGCGCAGGTGCTGCACCGCTGGTGGCTGAAGAGCATCCAGGAGGGATTCAGCGCCATCAGTCACCCGCGGCGGGGGCTCCCTTTCAAGACGGTTTACTGGGCGGACATTCTCCACCCCACCCCCTATGATCCGGAGATCCTTGACCGGAATGACGACCGCTTCCTGGAGGATCCCTACCGGCCCTCGCCGGGAGGGCCCCA
>JAKQKF010000400.1 GCA_029560815.1 bacterium | reverse complement strand
CTCCATCTGGCCGCCCTGGAGCAGGTTGAGCAGATAGAGATGATTGGCGGCCCCTGTCGCCACGGCAAAAATATCTTCCGTGTCATCCCCGTTGAAATCAGCGATCGCCAGGCCGTGTTCGGCCACGTACCAGCTGCTGGTAAGATGGGTTGTCTGAAAAAGAGCGGGAGAGTGGCGCTGCAGGGGCAAACGGATGACCAGGCTGCGTTTGTCGCCGGCGAGGGTGAAAAAGGAGATGGTCTGCCAGACATGGCTGCTATCCTGTTCCTCCTTTTCGGTGAGATGCGCGATCCAGCCCCCGCCGGAAACTGTTGCAGAGCGAGCGAGGTGTCCGGAGGAGAGGGTCCCGCTGCGATGGCAGAAGAGCAGGCGCTTGGGGGCAAGCGGGGCCTCGAGCAGCAGGGTGTCCACGATAGCCGCCGGCCGCTGCAGCCGGTTGAAGCGCGTCAGGATCCCGATGGGCCAATGGCTGGTGCCATGGTTGATGGCGGGTACAGCAGCCAGCAGCTGCAGCAGCCCGGTCGAATCGCCCGGCGCCCGGCGCCATGCCCGGCCATTATAGGTTAACGGAGTGTTCTCCTTGCGATGGGTCTTGGTCCAGGCGAAGCCACTGCTGTCGCTGGTCATGACCATCAAGAGGACGTGCGCTTCTGTCGGGGAGGGGACCAGCCGCCATTCGCGGCCGTCATAGTGCATGATCTGCCCCCATTCACAGCCGGCCCAGCCGGAGGTAGGGGAGAGCATATAGATGGTGCGGATGCGGTCCGTGTTGGGCGACGGGACCTGGCGCCAGCCGCGGCCGTCGAAATGGAGCAGATCCTGCTTGAGGGTGCGTCCGGGGTGAAAGCTGAGCCAGATATCCCGGGGAGAGAGCGCAAAGAGGGTGTAAGCGGCGCGGTCCGAATATGCACCCAGGTTTTCCCGGCGCCAGCGGCCCGCTTCGTAATGCCAGAGTTCACAAAGCGGCTGGATCTCAGGATATAAGGGTAGAAGAAAGCCGCGCCCTTGATCAATAAACGAGGATTCGCAGTCGAAATGGGCGGCAGCCTCGGGCGTGGCGGCCAGCTGCCATGGCAGGCCGAAGAGGGGCTGCAGATCGGCGATGAAGGCGCTGGAATCGGAAGGGGTGACCGTTATACGAACGGTCCTGGCGGCAAGGGGTAGCAAAGTGAGGAGAATGGCCAGCAAGCCTGCCTGGCAAGAAAAGGAGTAATGATTCGTTCTGACCTG
>JAKQKF010000393.1 GCA_029560815.1 bacterium | reverse complement strand
TGGGTCAGTCTGGAGCTGATGTGGCAGCAGTGGGCCGATCTCTACAAACATTCTGCCTGCTTCAATCCGGCCTGGGTGGAGGGAGCCGCCGCAACCGTTCGGGAACAGGTGGCAGGGCGCAGCCGCTTGCTGGTTCACCTTGAACTCACCCCCTTCGGCCAGCAGGGCGTAGACGGCGGCAAACTGCAGGAGAGCATGCGGGCCGCCAGGCGGGCGGAGCTCCTGGACATCGATCTCTATGACACCCACCAGATCGATCTCGAAAAAGTCTGGCCCGACGTAGCGGCAGGTTTCGCCTGGCAGCCGGCGCGCAAGGTTCTGGTCGTGAGCGATCCCATCGGCGAAAACGATGCCCGGCAGGTGGCCAGCCTGCTCAGCCATTTCAAAACGGAGACCGAAATACTCCTCCTCGATGCAGACCAGCCCTACACGCCGGGCCGGCTGGCCGGCCGCGATCTGCTCTTTTATATCGGGGTCGACCCCCATTTCATTCTGCCCACGGCCTTTCTCCAGGAGGCCGCCGCCTTCAAAGGCGCTGTGGTCTGGATCCACTTCGGCCTTGGCCAGTATCTGGAGCAGCCCGGCTTGCCGGATCATGGCATCCGCTATCTGGGTGGTGCAGCCGATTCGACCTGGAACCGGGTGCGCTACAAGCAGGCGCTGCTGCCCCGGCAGGATCCCGACTTTGACCGGATCGGCCTCACCGACAGCGCGCACGTCCGGGTTCTCTCCTGGATGGAAAAAGGCGCAGAACGTCTGCCCTATGCCCTCCACAGTCGCAACCTCTGGTACTTCGCCGACCTCACCACCGCTTTTGTGCGCGAAGGGGGCAGCTATATCGTATTCGCCGATCTGCTTCACGATATCCTCCGACAGCCGCACCAGACCCGCCGCCTGGCGATGGTGCGCATCGAGGACATCTCTCCCCTTTCCGACGCCGCTTCCTTGCGCCGTATCGCCGACTATCTCCACGGTGAAGAGGTTCCTTTTGCCATCTCGCTGGTCCCCTTTTATCTCGACCCGGCCAGCAATACCGCCGCCTCTCTCTCCGATCAGCCCGAACTGGTCGAGGCCATCCGCTATATGGTACGCAAGGGCGGGGTCATTGTCATGCACGGCAATACCCATCAGTACCGCGGCGAGACCACGGCCGACTATGAATTCTGGGACATGATGCACAATGAGCCGCTCTTTTCCGATTCCCGCGAGTATGTCCGTGAGCGCATCGAAACCGGCCT
>JAKQKF010000392.1 GCA_029560815.1 bacterium | reverse complement strand
TTGGGACTTGACCGGTGCCGATCCGGTGGAGGCGACGGCGGACGCTACCGCGATCACGATTGTGGACACGAACACGATCAACGTGGCGTTTGGCTCGGCGCCGGATGAGGACGCCTACCGGGTGGTGATTCTCAAGAGCGGAGGCGGCGGGGGCGGATCGGGCGACGTGGTCGGCCCGGACGGGGCAACAGACGGGCATCTGGCGGTGTTCGACGGTGTGACAGGAAAAGTGATCAAGGACGGCGGGGCGCCGGGGGGTGGCGGCGCTCCGACAGATGCCACATACGTTGTAACTTCAGCCAACGGTACATTATCGGCTGAAATTATCAGGCCGCAACTGGCACAATATTTCAGAGAAACCCCGCCTACCTCCGCCAATGCCAAAGACGATGAGTTTGATGACGAGTCGTTTGATACGGGTAAATGGACGCAATCCGGTACGTTCACGACGCTCAGCGAAACATCGCTGCCCGGATATTTATACATGGATATTAATGGCGGCGCGTCAAATGCTCAAGCGTATATATATCAAACGCCGCCCAGCCTGCCGTTTACAATTGAAATAAAAGCACACGCATTGTTTAAAGCCAATTTTTCACTGGGGGGAATATATATTTATCAAGACGGGAGCAATGAGGCTATATTTGGTTTTATCCACAATAGCAGTCTGCGCTGGTGGGGCAAAGCTCTCGGCTCAGACCGATATGACATAAGTAGATACGTCAACAAGTATGATACCGGACCTGCTTTTATCAGGGTGACTACGCCCTCATCTATTCCAGGCACATACACAGTTGAGTATTCCAATCATGGATTGTTGTGGCAAACGGTATATTCAGGCTCATTGAATTTAACGCCGAGCCGCATTGGAATTGCATTGCACCCCAACTCAAAAAGTTATGCCAAATTTCTAGTGGAATATTTCAGGGTGAGTTGATGAAATCCTTCATCTCCCTCTCCCTTCTCTCCGGCGCGATCCTCAGCGGCGGGCGCGGCGCGGTGGAATACTGGACGCTGGTGATTATCTCGACTCTCTACGTTGCGGCGGTCATCTACGGCTGGGGGCTGTACGGGGCACGGTTTGCAGACTGGCTTTTCAGAAAGTTTGCATGGAGGCGGTTTCCATTCTAGTAGCAGATATAGATTTAATGAGATATGGGGCTTGTGGAAAAACACGGGCGACGTTGATGGAATAAGAATTTTTACTTCTGCCGGCAATATTGTAGCGGGTAGCTTTATCAAAATTTATGGGCTGAAGACCTAATCAAAAAACGGAGCAAGGATCATTCTTAACATCCAGGGGCCGTCGCGATCTTGTATTATCCACATGATTAGGATAAAAACCAGGAATATTTTTGGGCGGTTGATCAAACCAAGAAGCGAATAGGGCCATGAATATGGTTGAGTGTAGGGAGATAAAAACGGTGCACTGAATATCGACAGCGCGGGTTTGCGGGAACGAATAGACAAAAACAACAGAATGACGCCAATCGGGATCGAGAACGGCCAAAACGATTTACCATCTTGCAAAATTAGCTCAGTAGAACGAGTGATATACAGATCATATATTAGGAATGAGATCAAAAAAGCAGTCGTTACTGGCGCAAAGATTTTTATTGCTTTTCTCCATCCGCCTGTGCGCCAAGTTTCGATAAGCCAGAATAACGCCAGTGGCGCTCCGAGTTGCGGCTTGAGCAGGATGAAAAACAATCCAATCTGTGGGGGCATGATAAAACCGAGTGCTGCCAGCCAATCCACATTAACCTGCAATCCATTGTACAGCGTGTGGGGCAGCAAGAGCAATGCCATGACCATCCACCACTTTGCGCCCATGCGATGCGCGACAAACCCGAGCACAAAAAACGTTGTTACCGCCAGCAATGACCATCCAAGACGTTCTGGTAACAGCGCAAATGGGAGGAGCGGGATTAATGCCCAGGGAGGATTGAAAAAACGATCAATTAAATACGGCGATTGGAAAGATAAAAGTTTATAGACTGCCGGACGGAAAATTTCTGGCCAGTGGTGGCGCATCGGCATAAATGAATACCAAAACCATGTGGCGGCAATAAAAACCATCAGACAGATCATTGGTTTGACAAATTTTCTCCAACTCATCGATTTCATAGTCGCAAATTATCCACCGGACTGGCCTTGCGGTGGGCGGTGGCCAGGTCGGCCTGGGCGAGATTGACCTCACCCCCTACCCCTCTCCTACGAGGAGAGGGGTGCCTTTGACCGGTAGGGCGGGTCATAGGCGGAGATTATCCACCGGGCTGGCGCGGCGGTGGGCGGTGGCCAGGTCGGCCTGGGCGATGGAGAGGTAGCGGTTGACCATCGTCAACGTGCTGTGGCCTAATATCCGTTGCAGCGTGAACGGATCGCCGCCGTTGCGCAGGTAGAGAATGGCAAAGGTGTGGCGGAAGCGGTGCGGATGGCAGTTGGGCACGCCGGCGCGCTCGCCGATGCGCGCGAGAATGTGATCGACGTTATGACGGTCCAATGGGCGGTTGTGCTCGGTGGCGATCAGAGGCGCGTCCAGGCGGGCGTCGGGCCGTTTGGAGAGATAGCGCCAGACGACCTGCGCAGTGCGGTGAGAGATCGGGATGGTGCGCTCTTTGGATCCCTTGCCAAACACAGTGATGCGCAGATTCTTGACGTCGCAATCGCGGATTGTCATATTGCACAACTCGCCATTGCGGATGCCGGTATCCAGGAGCAAGTAGAACATGGCCAGATTGCGCTCGGGGTGGCGCAGGGTGTGTTGGGACTCGCGCTTGCCCGGCCGGGAGTAGGCGCGCGAGCGGGTGAGGACGCTGGCCATCGCCCGAATGTCCAAGTCGGTGAAAGGGATGATCTCCATCTTTTCGGGCTTGGGGCGGGTGACCTGGCGCAGGATGTGCTCCGAGACGATCCGCTCTTTGACCGCCCAGGTCCAGAGGGCGGAAAGGCCGATGTGATAGTTAAGCAGCGTTTTATTGCTGACCCCATCCTGCTGAGAAAGGAAACTCTCCACCTGGAGATGATCGATCGAGGCGAGGGGCGGATCCGTTTTGAAAAAGCTGGTGAATTTGCGAAACGTATTGGAATAATCTCGGATGGTGTCCTCCGAGAGATGACGGGCGGCGGCGTGCATGAGATAGCCGTCGATGGCCTGGGATAAAGTGAGTGAAATATTCATCCGTTTGGTCTCCGGTTCCGCGAAATTCGGTGTCGATAATGCAAATTTGAGCGTGATTTGGGCAAAATGGCCAGAAATTTAAGATTCGGGCATATTGAACCGTGTGGTCGATGGTAAAAAATCCGTGTGGTCGATGGTCGCTCTGGAGCGAACCTCCGACCACATGTCTCCCTCTACCGATAATCCGTGTGGTCGGAGGTGTGCTCTAGTGGGCCCGGAAGGATTCGAACCTTCGACCAAGCGGTTATGAGACGGGATATCTGATTTCTTTACCTTCGTACACAAGGTCACGTTTTTGACGATTCCTTGTGGTCGGTGGTGCGTGTAACCGTGGGCACGACGGTTCGGTTTTGGGGAGCCCGTGTTACAAGGGAATTCTTAATTTCGGGGGAGTTTGCACTTTTGTTAGGGAGCGGCTGCAGAAAACTGCATATCGTATTGCATAGGGAAGGATTGCATTCTGGATGCAATTGTCGTACTATATAGAACAGAAGTTCGATCAAGGGGTCACCAGTGAAAATCCTCATCACCTCACTTTACGCGTCCGAATCGTCGATCTCGACGGATTCGATCGAAAGGCCATGTTTTTTTAGGATCTCCGTGGAGATCCGCAAGGCCTCGGCGGAATCGGCCTGGGCGCCGGCTGCCTTGAGCGCCTGGTCGATCTCGAGCAGGGCTGCACGGAGAAGCGACTGCAGCTCGGGCGGCAGCGAGGAGAATGGGACCGGGATCTCTTCGGGCTGAGGCCGGGCATATCCCAAAATATCCAGCAGCGAATAATCGTTCAGTTTCTGGCAGATCACAATCGCGGTGGCTCTGCCCATCCCCTTTCTAGCCCCATTCATCAACTGGCTTAGATAGCCCTGGCTTATTCCCAAATAATCGGCAAATTGATCGAGGGAAACCCTTTCTCCGATTTCAAATTGATACCTAATAAGAGCTTTCTCGAACCATTCTGAGAGTGGGGTCTTCACATACATACTATAACAATCTGCACGAATTTGTTAATTGGTATTGACAAATTGATAGTATGTTGTTATAATTTAAAAAGAAATTAATCTAACAAGAGCTTAGCAATATGCCCGAATCAATCCCCGAAATCACGAAAAAATTTTTGGACGGCAAATCCCTCGAAGAATTTGCGCAGGGGTTGGGGATCGAATGCAGCCGGCAGATGGTCTGGTACTGGAAAGAGGGGCGACAAAATCCCAGCCTGGGCACGCTATTCGGAGTGCGTAACAGTCCATCCGCTGAAAAATGGGCGCGCAAATGGGCGGAAGAATGCCTGGTAGCAATGGATATTTTTTACCCGGAAGTATCACAACCGGAGGGATAGATGATCAAAGCGATCAAATCTGACCTTGATAACTGGCTGCTGGCGGCGTTGTTCCTGATCGTGGGCCTGCTGGCCGCGCTGCTTTCCTGAGATATCGCAAACTGGAGGTGTGAATTGTTAGCTAATCCTGTAACCGTCGATTGCGAGGTCGGGCCGTTTATCCAGATCCGATCCCATACCGTGAGCATCCGCAACGTGCGGAATATTTTTTTGACCGTGGCAGGCGATCTGGTGATCGAGTACATCGACGAGCCGGTGGTGGAGATCCCGGGCGTCGCCGCGGGGGTCAGCCCCATCGAGATTGCGCTGCTGAACGCGGAGCTGGCCGAGGCGGTCAATGGCGAGTGATCTGGTCCCGGCCGGCGTGGATCCGCAAAAAGCGGATCTATGGAACGACGCGCACCGCCTGTGGCTCGAGCTGCAGACAAGCCCGAACACGCGCCGGCTGTATGACCAGTCGATCCAGCAGCTGCTGGCCTTCTGCGGGGCGGCCCCGTGGCAAATCCGCAGGATCGATATTGTCCGCTGGACCGCACACTTAAAGCGCAACGTGGCGGATACCACCATCGCCGCCCGGCTGGCGGGGGCGAGCTCGTTTTACCGCTTCTGTTCTCAGGACTACACCCTGACCCAGGCGGACGGGTCGGAGATCCCGCTGTGTCCGAATAATCCGATGACCGGGGCAGCCCGGCCACGGATAAATCCATACAATAAAGCCACGGTGATGGGGGTGGAAGGCGCGCGGGCATTCCTGGAAGCCATCCCGGTTGATACTGTAATCGGTAAGCGGGATTATGCCCTGTTCCTGGGCTACCTGCTGACAGGCAGGCGAAACTCAGAGTGGCGAACACTGCAGTATGAGGATATCGAGCTGCGCCCGACTGGGATCGTGTTCCGCTGGACTGGCAAAGGGAAAACCCGGATGGTCCAGGAGCTGCCGGAGATCGTCCTGGCGGCCATCCAGGAATATGCCGCGCTCGAGGGCGATCGCTCATCTGGTTACGTGTTTCACTCCTACGATTTTCGCGGCCAGATCCTCGAGCAGCCGGTGGCCGGGGTGACGGTCCGCTCGGCTCTCAAATACTATGCCCGGAAGGCAGGGCTGGATTGGCGGTCCCTGCGGGTGCACTCGCTGCGCCACACCGCGGCTCTGCTGCGGGAGAAGGCCGGCGATTCGCCAGAGGAAATTCAGCAGTTTTTGTCGCATAACAACCTCGCCACTACACAGATCTATCTGCACGCCATCAAAGGCCGCCAGGATACCACCTGGCAGACGGTGGCGGAGATGCTCGGATTGGAATCGTAATTTTTATTCATGGATTCATGGTAGCAGGTTTTGAGGTGGCTGTCAGAAACTGGAGGGCGCGATGGGCAATAAAAAGGTGGATGTTTCGATCTCGGTTTTGATGCTGTTCATATCAGCGATTGTAATTTTCATCTTGGGCGTCATTGTATTGCTGATTTCCTGGAGTTGATCTCATGGAGATGACGGTTATCGGCGTGATCCTGATCATGGTAGCTTTATTCCTGACATACCTCGCGGGAGGGATCAAAGCGGAAATCAAGGATCACCGGCGGCGGATTAAGAAGCTCGAGGACAGCGCCAATAATGATGGGCGGGTGAAAAATCCTCATCTGACCAACGCCGGCATCGAGGACGCGATCGCGGTGCTGCTGGACGTGCTGCAGAACCGGGAGGTGGAGGATCTGCGGCTGAAACGAGCATCAGAGATCCTGCGCCAGATCCGCTCCAATCCCGGAGCGTATAACGAGGATCGGCCGAATGGTAAACGCAACTGGATGGGGCGCTAGAGTGGCAGCGGCATTCCCTCCTTTGGCCGTAAGGGAGGTGCGAGGCCTCCCTGCCCCATTAATTCTGATTATATGGCATCGATAATCCATATTATCGCTACCAGGATTGGCCAGGAACGATGAGCGACGAAATTTTGGAAATTGTGGTCAATCAGGAAATCATGACGCCATACGGGCCTGGCATCGCGGCTGGTAAGGTCGTGGATAGCGAAGGCAAGACTCGCGGGATTCTGGTGTCGCATGACCCCAAAAAAGTCAGGCTGCCCGCGGAGCTGCTGCCGCCTCATCCAGAGGGACCGTGCTACCTGCTGGAGTATTCGCTCGAGCAGCTGAGAGTTGTGGATCGCCGGCCGGGCTGACACCTCCAGGGCCCGGCCGGAGCCACCCCGCCGGCGCGGATTATCGGGGCAAGACCTCGCCGGCGGGGATTATCGGTAGAAGCGAACTTTAACACGGAGAAGCGTGGACGGCGGGCTGCCATCCCTCACAGCCTGCGGCGGTTCGAATCCGCCCTCTCCATCATGGGCAAGGCGTGGCCCGGCTTGGCCCGGCTCGGCTTGGCGAGGCAAGGCGAGGCGGGGCGAGGCAAGGCAAGGAGTTTAGATCATGTTCACAAAATTTCGTAATTTAGCACAACCCAGGCTGGAGATACCCAGCCCACTGGCTAAAGCGATCGCCCAGCAGAGCGCCGAGTGGCTGGAATCGGTCTATCCGAGCGTGTACGACGCGCTGCAGCAGGAGCTGGCAGCCGGGAGGACGGTCGAGGATATCCAGCGTATGCTGCGCAGGATCTTCGGCTGGGACGTGCGCGAGCAATTCCAGCTGCGGATCCTGCAGGCGGCGGAGCACATGATGACGGAGCAAATAGGTGCACATGGAAAATAATCACTCCCTGCGTGTGCGCGAGGGGCAGCGGATGCTGATCAACGGCTGCCCATTCGAAGTCAAGGAAATCACCCACCGGGCGCTGCATCTCGAGCCGATCAAGCGGGTGCGGTACACAGTGGCGTGCGACGTGATGCAGATCCACGCCTGGCCGGAGTACCCGTTGATTCAGGTCAACGGCCGGCTGCTGGACGGGAATGAGGAACTGGCGCCGGTGGTGGAGCAATTCCAGGCAGATGCGGAGTTTCACCCGCGGGCGGCTGAGCTGATGCGTCAGCGGCGGGATTTTCTGGTTATTCCCATATGGAGGACAGATGAAAAAGCTGATCATACCAATCCTGTTGTTTCTGTTATTCGTCTTTGGGGCCGCCGTATGGCCGGTTGGATTTCACGGCACGCTGGCCGGGATGCGGTCAGCCGCGGCGGATAAGCCCGGCACGATGATCTACTCGGGCCAGGGGCTGTACATGCTGGCCTGGCCGCAGCGCGGCGGGTATGCGTTCGCGGTGATCAATCAGCGCGGCGATCTGGTGGATGATCTGGCCAGGATGGTCAACGGGACCGGAACCAGCATCTACAAAATGAGCGATCTGATCAAATGGATGGAGAGCCAGGGCTGGCAGCGGATCTCTGGGGCGCAGCTGCCGGTGTCGATCGGGCAGGTGCTGCTCGGCCAGGTGATGTGGAGCGTGATCCAGGGCAGCCAGGCGCTGACCACGGTGGTGATCCTGCCGGCCGGGCTGCTGATACCAACCCCGGAGGTGCTACAGTGAAAAGTAAAACACTAGAGATGACATTTACTCTGCCGCTATGGGTGCTGATCGCGGCCTGGCTGCTGACGCGCCGATCGGCGGTGCACGATGAGGCCGAGCTGGCGATCCGCAGGCTGATCCTGGATGATATCCTCAGTGCTTTGCCGGCGAACAGCAACTGGCTGGCGATGATCCTGGTCGAATGGGTAGTCGTGTGGATCTATCGCGAGCAGGCGGCGCAGACGCGGCTGGCGCAGGCCGGCGTGAGCGCGGTCGGCCAGTTGCCGGAATAAATGATCCGCCGCTGGAACGGCGGATCGGGCGTGGAACTGGCGAAGCCCCACGCCTCCAGTATAGCACAGTGGAGGTGCGATGGCGAGAAAATATCCTGATGAAGAGCGGAAAATTTCCCTGCCGCCCGGGCTGGAGAGGGCTATATTGCGCATAGTCACGCAGTACACCCGGGCCAATCCGATATCCCGCGGAAACCTGACGGCTCACTGCGCGATGCTCGGAGTGCGCACGACCGAGCGGGTGGTGCGAGAGGCGATCAAGCAGCTCAGGCGGCAGGGGCATCTGATCGGCAGCGCGGCCGGCGAGGATGGCGGCTATTACATGGTACGGACCCGCGATGAGTACGAGGAGTTCATGCGAATCGAGTTTGGCGCGAAGATTTACGACATGCTCGAGACGAAATCCGCGATGGACAAATCGGCGCGCGAGCAGTTTGGGGATGGCCACCAGCTGGGGTTGGGGATATGAGGAAGATCCTGGCGCTGGTCAGCTGGTGGGTCCTGGCGGTCCTGGTCGGCGTGATCGTCTGGGCAATCGAATGTATAGTCGGTCAGCTGGACCGGGAGGAGTAGGCAGTGAAATTTTTGATGAATGATCAAACCTATGAGATATTCACCCATGTACTATACCATTTGAACGCGCACATGATAATGGCTACTAGTGCGCGCCTGGTGGATATTGGCGATCACGAGAACCTGGCGCTGATCGCCCGCGGGCTGGGCGCGGAGGAACTGACGGAATTGGCGGAGCCTCGCGGAGCTGGCGAACTCATCGCTCTTGGCGATACAGTCGTTGTGAATCCGGTTCGCCAGGAGACTGATAGCGGCATCCGCAGCTGCGAGATCTGTGGAAAGCCGGTCACCAGGCCAAGAGCGAAGGTTTGCAGCCGGGAGTGCCTGAAAGAAAAAGCGCGCCGCTATGCGCGGCAGTACCAGGCGCAGAAGGCGGAAAGCAGAGCCACCGGAGGGCGGGCAACCGCGGACCCTTTCGAGGAATCGGCGGAGGCCGTCTCAGAGGGATCAGAGGTCGGCGGGTGATGCACCACGAGCCGACTGCCGCGCAGCGCAAATGCGCGCTGTGCGGCAATCCCTATCCGCGCTGTGAGTGCCTGTGCGCCTGGTGCGGATCCAAGCTGTGGACGCTGACCGCGGCGGGCAACTGGCATCATCACGTCTGCGGTAACCGGAGTGTGGCTGGCGCCCGATGAGCAGACCAGTTTTGCCTCCGCGGTACGTCAACATCCCGGCGGGGCTGGTTTATGACCAGCGCCTCTCGCCGGCGGTCAGGGATACCTACATCCAGCTGCGCGGGCTGGCGTGGGGGCAGTCGGAGCTATTCGATATTTCGATGAACGCTCTCATTGAGACAACAGGAAAATCCAGGGCGACGATCTACGGGCACCTGGCTGCGTTGAGAGATACGGGCTGGCTTCTGTTCAGCACCGCTTGGCGCGGCGGCTTAACCGTCCGGTTCACGGATGCGGCTCGTGATCCGTCCAGAAATCTGGATTCGCTTAATGAAGAGGATCCTGTTAACCAAAACAATCCTCATCCTCCTGATGATTCTCTTAACCCTGCCCATGGCGTCCAGAAATCTGGACAGAAATCCAGAAATCTGGACGGCAATCCAGAAAACCAGACGGAGGCAATCGACGGCGAGCTGGCCGAGCTGCTGGGGCGGGTGGGCGTTTTCCGGGTGAAGTTCCCGGCCGTGGCCGCGGCGGGCTGGCCGCGCGAGGCGCTGATCGACCTGGCGCGGGAGGTGATAGCGTCGGTCGGCGAGGGCCGCGGCGGGGCGATCTACCTGTACCGGCTGGCCAACCGCCAGCGACCGCTGACGGAAGAGGAGCAGCGGCGGGCTTACGTATCCGGGGAGTACGCCGGATGGATCGAGCATTAGGAGCGGATGATGAAAAACAGCGTGGAAAAATTCACCGAGTTTCTGGCCGGGCTGCCCGAGCCGGAGCGGGCCTACTACCAGGCGTTCCTGGATGCGGTTGAGCTGGAGATTAAAAAACGGGCCGCGCAGCGCGGGACGCGAATCCAGTTTGGCGCAGATTCCGCGCTGGACCTGGTGTATGTGATTTTCAGTTGGTGGTCCAGACAGGCGACACCGAGGGAGGTGAAAAATGGGTAAAATCCGGAAATTTCAGGGCTGCAAACCCGGCGAAAAATTGTATTTCGACTGGGCGAATCAGGCCACTTTGGAGTGCGATATTCTCGCCGCCGGGGATGAGACGGCGAAGCGTGAGGCGCGGGCTAAAACGATGGCGGCGTTTCGAGCCTGGAAAGAGCACGAACGGGATTGCGCTCAGTGCGCGGGGTACAAGGGATGACGACGCGCTGCTCGACTGGCCAGGCACTGCACGATGCCTACTGGGCGAAGATCCGCGAGGCGAGCCTGGGCGGCTGGGATTTGGTGACGACCGCGCGGGCGGAGTTTTTGGACTACGAGCGCCACCGGGCTTACTGTGAGATTTGCAATCCGAACATCCCTGTCGCTGATGATAGGGGTTGGAGAGTGGCCGCTGAAAAATGTCTGGCCCGGCGTGTCCATCTCGACCCAAGAGGACGCCGACCGCAATATCCAGCTGCTGCTGGAGACACCGGCTGCGGTACGGTTTGTCAGCGTCGAGCCGATGTTGGGACCGGTGGATTTTACGAGAGTGAAGTGGGCTAAGATACCCGTTGACCCAGCTAATTATGCCAGGCATGGTGTTCCCGCACCGGATGAAATGTGGTCACTGAATAATGTGTTAGTCTCCCGTCCAGCGGATGACTACAACAAAGCAAAGATTGGATTAGATTGGGTGATCGTGGGCGGGGAAAGTGGCCCGGGGGCGCGGCCGATGCACCCAGGCTGGGCGCGGTCGATCCGGGATCAGTGCCAGGCGGCTGGGGTGTCGTTCTACTTTAAGCAATGGGGAGAGTGGAAACACGTTATGGACAACCACGAACCCGGGCGGGTTTTATTTGAAAGGGTTGGCAAAAAGGCTGCCGGCCGGCTGCTGGACGGCCGGGAGTGGAATGAGTATCCGGAGATCAATCCATGAAATGGCTGCATGAGGTCCTGCGGATATTGCGCCGGGCGGGGATCCGCGTCAGCGTGGCGCCGATCTGGGGTTCGCGAGGGCCGGCCGTGGCGCTGATCCTCGAGGGGGTGAGCTGGGAGCAGATCCAGGCGGAGATCCAGCCAGCACCAGCTGAGCAGCTGGAGGCTGTTTGACCACGCCGGCGCCGGTGGTGGATGCACGGGAATCTCTGCAGCGCCTGGCTGAGCTGCTCATGACTGAGGAGCTCGAGGATCTGGTCCATGCGATTGAGACGATCGTACAAAGATCGGGGTACGGGGAGATTGTGACCACGATCAAAAACCGCCGCGTGGATAAAATCACGATATCGGAGACGCTGAAACCTCGCGTGAAATAGAACAAAATAGAAAATATCATTAGAGTTTTACAAAAAGCGTTATATGTTATTGACAAATAACATATAACGTTGTGGTCGGGGGTTGTAAATCCAGAAAATTAGACTATAATTAATTTTAGCTCACGAGGCATTGATCCCGGGGCTGTGTCACTCCAGAGTTGGAGTGGCTCAGCGGCCCGGGATTTTTGTTGTTAACTGATGGGAGGTACACATGGTGGGAGAGATTTTTGGATATCTGGCGTTCGTTCTGGCGCTCGCGTTTTTGGCCGAAACGCTGGTAGAGGCGTTTTTCGGCAGGATCATCGATAACGTCCCGCAGCTGGCGAAATTCAGGTGGGCACTGGTATATCTGGCAGTGGCAGTCGGCCTGGGCGGCGCATTCGTCTATCAGATTGATCTGCTTTACATTCTGGGAAAATTTGTCGAAGCGCCGGTAAAAATTACGCCGTATGGGCTGGTGATCACGGGCGTGGCGATTGGCATGGGCGCGGCCTATATCCACCAGTTCATCAGCAAATTTTTCCCCGCCAAACAACCAGCACCCACACCGCCGGATGAGCACTCTGTGCAGAGTTATGGGTGAAACGGATGGATCCTGCTGCGATCCTCTCCAGCATCGGCGGGTTGTTAGGTGCCGGCGGCTTTATTGGATTTTTGCTGTTTTATCGGGCGCACCGCCGAAAAATCCACGCGGAGGCGGCCAATGAAGAGGCCAGCGCGGCCGACCGGGTTGCAAGCGCCTCCAGCAAAACGGCCGAGACCGCAACGGGGTTGATGACCCGTCTCGAGAAACGCTTGGAGGAAGTCGAAAACCAAATGGCAGATCTCCGCTGCGAAAACGAAAAGAAAAATTTGGCCATTGAGCAGCTGCTGCGCAGGATCGAAACCCTTATGCGAGGGATCAAAATCCTGATTGAGCAGCTGGAGACAAATCATATCCAGCCCAATTGGCGACCGGATGAATGGTCGCCAGAGGATATCAAGGGATGATTGCCGGCAAGGGTTTTTACATCTGGAAAATTCGCTACTGTGAGGGTGGCAACGTTTTTGCCATTGTTGAGCAGGCCATTCGATTGCAGCTCTCGCACGTGCTGATTAAGGCCGCTGACGGCCCCTATCGCTATAACGTGTACGAAGGCCGTGATCTGCTGCCGGATCTGGTCTCTGCTTTAAGGGATGCCGGCATACAGGTCTGGTTCTGGCAGTATATCTATGGCAATCCGGCCAGCGAGGCAATGGCGGCAATCGAGCGGGTCCAGAGGCTGCAGCCGGCTGGATTTGTGGTCAACGCAGAGGTGGAGTACAAAAACAAGCCGGCCCAGGCAGAGGCCTACATGAAGGCGCTCCGGGCTGGCGTAGGGAACGATCTCCCCATTGCGCTCAGCACATACCGCTGGCCATCCTATCATCCTGAATTTCCGTTTAAATCGTTCCTGGCCTACTGTGATTTTGCTATGCCGCAGGTGTACTGGATGCAGGCGCACAATCCGCGGGAGCAGCTGGTGCGGACGCTGGCGGAATATAAACAGTTTAATCGGCCGGTCTTTCCGACCGGGGCCTGTTTCAGGGAACACGGCTGGTGGCCGACGGCCGCGGATGTGAGCGAGTTTATCCAGGCCTGCAAGGACCTGTCCCTGCAGGGCTGTAACTTCTGGGAGTGGGGCAACGCCCGCCTGTATGTGCAGGACGGATGGGAGGTGATCCGCTCTACCAGCTGGGCTACACCCCCAGCGCCTGTGCCTGTACCTGCGCCTGTTCCTATGCCGGAAGCGCTGAGGGCGCGGGTGTTGGTTGATAGTTTAAATGTGCGATCTGGTCCAGGCACTGGCTACCCTGCAGTGGGTCGTTTGCAGGCAGGCAGCCTGGTCGATATCACTGGCCTGGCTGGCTCGGATGTGTGGGTAGAGATCGAGCCTGGCAAATGGGCTGCTTATCGCTATGGAGGCAAGGTTTATATGGAGTTAGTTTAGTAATGCCAAAGCCGGCGCTTCGAACCTGTTCTCAAATAGGCTGTCATAATTTGGTCAGCTCTGGATATTGTGATTCTCACCGGCGAGAGATCGGGAACAAACACGATCCTGAGCGGCAGCGATTATATGATCGAAAATGGCAGGCGCGGCGTCGCAAATGGCTCGCTGAACACCCCTGGTGTGAGGAATGCTTGCTCAATGGATTATATGTTCCCGCTACTGACGTTCATCATATAAATCCGCACCGTGGAAATCGCCAGGTATTTTTATCGTCTCAGCTTGAATCATTATGTCACTCCTGCCATTCTCGGATAACGAACACTGAAAATCGTCGGGGGGAACGATGAAAACCTGCGCTTTTTGTGGAATCAATTTTGTCTCAAATCACCTAAATCAAAAATATTGTTGTTCTGCGCATAGAAATAGAGCTCATCATCAAAAAGAACGCGGGCCAAATGGGACAAGAAATATAAGGGAGAGAGAAAATAAAGCCTCAAAAACATGTAAAAAATGTGGTAATTTCTTTATCTCTTCAAAACATTATCAGATATATTGCTCAGATAAATGTAAACCACAGAAAAGGGGCTTGGAGATCATTCGATGCCCCATTTGTGGACATGATTTCAAACAGAACAGAATAAATCAGAAAGTTTGTAACGATGAAAATTGTCTCAAACAATATGCCTACAATTTAAGCAAAAAACGTAAAACTCCACGTCAATTCACCTGTATTGAATGCGACTGTCAGGTGGTAACTACTTATGGTGATAAGCGTAAAAAATATTGTTCTGATGACTGTGCCGATAAAAGAAACAAAAGAATTGCTAAAGCAAAGCGGCGTGCCCATAGAGTAAATAATGGGAAGGCCGAATCAATTGATCCGATTATTATATTTATTAGAGATGGATGGCGCTGTCGATTATGCGGACAAAAGACACCGAAGAAATTGCGCGGGACAATAGATGATAAAGCACCAGAGCTCGATCACATTGTTCCTCTGTCATTAGGCGGCCCCCACACTTCTGCTAATGTACAAACTTTATGCAGAAAGTGTAATCAACTCAAAGGGGCAACTATCTGTGGTCAACCATCGTTTGATCTAGGTATGGCCCCATCTAAAGTTCAGAAAGTGGGAGTTGTCGAGCGGCGAGGGCCTCAGAAAATTTTATGTACAGGATGGTGGATGTGACTATGGCTGGCCCATTGCCCAAAGATCCGGCTATCCGGCAACGTAGGAATAAATCAACCACACGGGCAATTCTACCGTCGGATGCGTTGATTGATCGTGGGCGTCCAAAGTTGCCAGCATTACCCGGCGATGAAAAATGGCACCCCATTGCCAGGATGTTCTGGCGGATCATTTGGTCGTCGCCCGTGAGCAATCAATATCAGAGGGCGGACCTGCCCGCCCTGCTCAGGCTGGTATCTCTGGTCGATATCTACTGGAAAACGATGAAAGTGGATACTGCCAAGGAGATCCGCCTGTTGGAGCGAGAATTTGGTCTAACGCCTCTCAGCCGTCGAAGGCTGGAATGGACGGTTGTACAAACCGAAGAGGCGAAAGACCGCCGCGAGATCAACCGGATTAAGAGGGCAAAAGTTATAGACGCTGTAGATCCACGGGGAGTGCTAGACGAATGACCACGCTGATGGTACCCAAGGATCAGAGCCCATTCCCCAGCTTGGGGCGGCAGGTGTGCGCATGGATCGAGGAGAACCTGGTGCATGGTCCAGGCGATCTCCGTGGTCAGCCGGTCCAATTGGACCAGGAAAAACGTGCACTCATTTACCGCATGTATGAAGTTTATCCCCAGGACCACCAATGGGCTGGAAGGCGTCGATTTAAGCGTGTCGCTCTCAGCCTGCGTAAAGGATCAGCGAAAACGGAGCTGGCGGCGTTGATCGCCGCTGTAGAGCTGCATCCTGATGGCCCGGTCCGCTGCGATGGGTTTGATGCGAATGGCGAGCCGGTCGGGATTGGCCTGATCGATCCATATATCCCGCTGGTGGCATATACAGAAGAGCAGTCTGATGAGCTCGCTTATGGCGCTCTGCGAATCATTTTGATGTACAGCAAAGTCGCAGAGGATTTCGATATCGGCATCGAGCGGATCATGCGCATTGGTGGAGACGGGAAAGCGGTATCGTTATCTTCCTCTCCAGATGCCAGAGACGGAGCTCGCACAACATTTCAGGTCTGTGATGAAACGCATCGATGGACAGCTCCGCGGTTAAAAAATGCACATCGCACCATGCTAGCCAATATTCCAAAACGATATCGTGCGGATGCGTGGAGTCTCGAGGTAACCACGGCACCCTCGCCAGGAGAGGGGTCCATCGCTGAGGATACGATGGAATATGCCCGCAAGGTGGCCGGCGGTGAAGTTCAGGATAGCCGTTTGTTTTTCTTCCACCGCCAGGCATCTGATCATCACGACCTGGAAACACCCGAGGGAATCAGAGCCGCTGTTTTGGAAGCGAGCGGTCCCGTGGCTGCCTGGAGCGACATTGATTCGATCTGCGAGCAGTGGCGCGATCCCACAGCCGACCGATCGTACTTGGAGCGCGTATGGCTCAACCGTCTGGTGCGTAGTTCGGAGAGAGCCTTTGACTACGAGATCTGGGCCTCTCTCAAGCGAGAATTTGTACCTCCACCAGGAGACACGATCACATTAGGTTTTGATGGAGCCCGCTGGCGAGATTCGACGGCCATCGTGGCCACCCATCTGCAAACCGGCTATCAATGGCTGGTCGGATTGTGGGAAAAACCCGAAAAAGTGGATGAATGGGAAGTTCCAGAGGAAGAGGTGAGCGCCGCGGTCGATGAGGCTTTCAGCATCTGGAATGTTTGGCGGATGTACTGCGATCCACCCTACTGGGAAACTCAAGTGGCAACCTGGTCGGGTCGGTATGGAGAAAAACGGGTCATTGCCTGGTGGACTAATCGGATGAAGCAAATGGCATATGCGATCAAATCGTTCAATAATGCGATTTTAGCGCGGGAACTGAGCCACGATGGAAATGAAAAATATTCCCGGCACATCGGTAATGCCGTCCGTAAAAAGCTAAACATGGTTGATGAGGACGGTGAACCGTTATGGGTGATCTACAAAGAGCGGGCCGATTCGCCTCATAAAATCGATGCGGCAATGGCCGGAATCCTTTCCTGGCAGGCCCGGAGCGATGCTCTATCGGCTGGCGCCTCTGCAAACGGTAAAAGCGTTTATGAGGAGAGAGGGTTGGTCGTTATATGAAAATTGCGAAGCGAATTTCCCTCGACCTGATCATTTTCATCGCCGGCATAGCTTCGTTATTCGCCGGGGCTTATATGATATACCCCCCGGCCGCATTTATCGCGATTGGTCTGGTGCTGATTGCCGTGACCACGATCGGGGGTGGCAGATGAGCATCTTAACTCGCATGATCGAGCCGCGCACGACCGTCGAAGATCCAAACGTACCGATCAACTGGCAGGCGCTGGCGGATATCCTCTCCAGCGGCTCGGCGTCGATCACCGGCAGGGCCGTCAACCCTTCAACGGCGATGCAGTTGACCGCCGTTTATGCCTGCGTGACCCTCATTTCCGAGACAATCGGTTCATTGCCGTTGATTCTGTACCGCAGAATGGAGCGCGGCAAGACCCGGGCGGTTACTCACACCTTATACAGCGTGCTGCATGACTGGCCAAACGATGAGCAGACCAGCGTGGATTTTCGCTCGCTGGTCATGGCGCACGTTCTGCTCTACGGCCACGGATACGCTGAGGTGGTCCGCAACGGCGCCGGCCAGGTCAAGGAATTGTGGCCAATCCCACCCTGGCTGGTGACGGAGAGCCGCAATTCACGGAATGATCTGGTATATGTGGTGCGGCTGCCGGAAAAGGGCGCGCAGAATCTGAGCGCCAGCCGGGTGCTGCACGTTCAGGCGCCGCTGGGGCTGTCGCCGATCGCCCAGGCGCGCGAGGCGCTGGGGCTGACGATGGCCTCGGAGGAATACGGCGCGCGGTTTTTTGCCAACGACTCGACACCGGGCGGGATTGTCGAGCACCCGGGCAATTTGTCACCAGAAGCGCAGGAACGGATTAAAACGCAGATCGAGCAGCAGACCCAGGGGCTGAGCAAAAAACACCGGCTGATGATCCTCGAGGAGGGGATGAAATGGCACCAGATCGG
This sequence comes from bacterium, assembly GCA_029560815.1. Next base: position 15,161 of record JAKQKF010000392.1, on the reverse strand, counting down.
GATCTCGCCGGAAGATTCGCAGATGCTGGAGACGCGCAAGTTCCAGGTGGGCGAGATCGCCCGCATTTTTAGAGTACCGCCGCATATGATCGGCGATGTGGAAAAGAGCACCTCCTGGGGCACCGGGATCGAGCAGCAGAACATCGGATTTATTACCTATTCATTACGCAGCTGGATGGTGCGCTGGGAACAGGCGATCCACCAGACGCTGCTGAGCGCGGATGAACGGAAGGATTACTTTGCTGAGCACCTGGTGGACGGGCTGCTGCGCGGAGATGCGCAGACGCGCTACAAAAATTATCAGATTGCCAGGCAGAACGGCTGGCTGAGCGGGAACGATATCCGGGTGCTGGAGAACATGGATCCGGTGGACGGGCTGGACGCGTACCTGGTCAACGGAAATATGATCCCGGTGGATCAGGCCGGACAGAGGACGGAGCCCGAGCCGGAACCTGAACCCGAGCCGGGCGATGAGGATGAGGAGGGCAGCGACGATGCCGATTCCGAAACCGAAGAATGACGAAGATCACGATGAATTTATGGACCGCTGCATGGGCGATGACGTGATGAACGATGAATATCCCGATGAGAAACAGCGGGCGGCGGTCTGCGAGCAGCAGTGGAAGGATAAGGATAAAAAGACCATGAAAAACGAAAAAGAACTGCGCTACATCCCGTTCGAAGATTTCGAATTGCGCGAGGATCAGGATAAACCGCCCAGGCTGGTCGGCTATGCCAGCGTATTCAATAAAAAAGCGGACATTGCAGGCTGGTGGCTCGAGCAGGTCGCTCCCGGGGCGTTCAAAAAGACCATACGCGAAAACGACATCCGCGCGCTGTGGAATCACAATACCGACCTGGTGCTCGGACGCAATAAGGCTGGCACGCTCACATTGGCCGAGGATGAAAAAGGGCTGAAAGCTGAGATCGTTCCTCCGGACACGCAGGCGGGGCGGGATGCGCTGACCTCGATCAAGCGCGGAGACGTGTCGCAGATGAGTATCGCATTTCAAGCAATCAAGCAGGAATGGTTTTACCCGGAAGATAAAAAAGAGCTGCCGGTGCGGACCATCAAAGAGGCCAAACTGTATGAGGTCTCGCCGGTGACGTTCCCGGCCTTCGAGGCCACCTCGATCAGCGCCCGGTCTTATTTTCTAGTTATGCCAAATGGTGAGATTGACCCGCTGGAGGAGGCGCGGCGGCTAGTGCGCTGCGCCGAGCGCGGGATGAAACTGACCAGCGAACAGCGGCAAATTTTGGCCGCTGCTGTAGAGTTGTACCAACCCTATCTCCTGGAGCCGGGGCCCAACGCCGGCGACCACTCCGGGGCGGGCACTGAGCCAGAGCCTGACGGACACTACTCGGCGCTCGAGCGGATGCGCAGGTTGGAATCGATCAGCCGTGAAAACGGCTTACCAATGTGAGACAGGAGATAAAAAATGCCTACGATCATCGAATTACGCCAGCAACGCGCAAACCTGTGGGAGGAGGCCAAATCCATCCACACGCTGGCTGAAAAGGAAAAGCGCGAGCTCACCGCCGAGGAGCGGGAGCAGTGGGATCGCATCAACGCGGAGATCGACCATCTCAAGGCGCGCATCGACCGCGAGGAGCGGATCGCCGCCATCGATAACGAGCTGGAGGAGACGCCGGCGCCGGTTGTGCGCGGCGATATCGCCAAGTTCGAACAGCACGGCCAGAATTTCGCGGCCGACCAGCCCGAGAGCCCGCTGCCCAACAGCGACGAGTACAAGCGGGCGTACCGCTCGTACCTGTTATACGGTTTGGGCGGAATGAAACCGGAGCAGCGGGCGGTCCTGCAGCCCTATTACGGGGCCACCCCTGCCAATATCCAGACCCGCGCACTGCTCACCACCGGCTCCGCCGGGGCGACGGTACCCGAGGATTTTTACCGCCGACTGGTAGAGGCGATGAAAGCCTGGGGCGGGATGCGAAAGGCGCGCACGACCAAGCTCGAAACAACGACTGGCGCATCGCTTCCGATCCCGTTGGTAGATGACACTCACAACGAAGGCGAGATCCTAGGGGAAGGTTCGAACACCGATACCGACGGGACCGATCCCGAATACGGCAGCAAGACCCTGGGTGCTTATATGTACACCTCGAAGATGGTTCGGTTATCGGTCCAACTGCTGCAGGATGCCGCATTCGACATCGAGAGTTGGCTAATAAAAGCGCTGGCCACCCGCATCGGCCGCGTCACCAATCGCCACTTTACGATCGGCAACGGGACTACCCAGCCGGAGGGCATCGTGACCGCGGCCGGAGCGGGCGTTCTGGACGCCTCGCTGACTATCGATTATGCCGACCTCATCGCCCTCGAGCATTCGGTAGATGATGCCTATCGCGCCAACGCCGAGTGGATGTTCCACGACACAACCCTGCTAACACTCAAGCAGATGAAGGCCGTCGAGGACGGCCGCCCGCTGTGGCTGCCCGGCCTGGCGGTGAACGCGCCGGACACCATCTTGGGTTATCCGTATGTGATCAATCAGGCCATGCCGGAGGCGGCTGCCGAGGAAAAGGGCATCCTGTTCGGCGATTTTTCTTACTATTTCATCCGCGACGTGATGGCGGACACTCGCATCCTGCGCCTGGAGGAACGGTTCGCCGAGTACCTGCAGGTTGGGTTCCTGATGTTCTTTCGCACAGACGGCCTGTTCGCCTCCCCGACCGAAATCGAGGGCTCGAGCGAGCAATCCGCCAATGAATCGGCGCCGGTGAAATACCTGCAGTTCGCTGCCGAATCGGCATAAGCGGAAATTTGTAATGGACATGGGGCCGGGCTGAAAGTCCGGCCCCGGATGGAGCGCCAAAATGGCCCATATCCTGACTGCCGAGGAAGCCGCAACGGTTCTGCGCTGCGAAGAGGATGACGCCCTGATGCTGCAGCTCCTGGACCAGGTGGACGCGTATATCAACGACGCCACCGGCTGGGACTGGCGAGCGGAGTATCCGGATGAAGCCTATCCGCAGGCGAAATCCGCGGCGCGGATGCTGATCGTGAAATGGCATGAAAACCCGGGCATGGCTGGATCCGCCGAGGATGCGCTCAGTTTCGGGCTGCGGGCAGTGCTGATGCAGCTGAAAGCGCTGGCGCTGGAGCTGGCCGAGCTCGAGGAGAGCGCATGATCATCGGCGGCAAGGTCAGCAACCCGGGCGATCTGCGGCTGAAAATCGCGCTGTATAGCAGGGCCGTAACCGCGGAAACGGGCGGGTTTCAAAAGCCCAGCCTGACCAAGATCGCGGACGTGTGGGCGCGGTGGACCAACGTGCACGGCTCGGAGGCGCTGCAGGCGGCGGCGATCCAGGCGCTGGACGCGGCCACGGTTCTGATCCGCTACCGGGCCGGGCTGGACCGCACCTGTGTGGTGGAGAAAGGCGGTCAGCTGTATGAGATTATCTCCCTGGATGATATCCAGGAGCGGCATGAGTACATCGAGCTGAAGGTGCGCAAATGGCAAGCCGGGTAAAGATCTCCACCAAGGGCATCGCCGAATCGCTCGAGGCGCTGGCGCAGCTGGGGCGTGATATGGACGCCGCGGCCGGCGGGGCGCTGCTGGCGGGCGGGGAGGTGCTCAAAGACGGGATGAAACGCAGAGTGCCCAAGGATACACACAACCTGGAGGATCACATCAGGATCGACGGCCCGCACCGGGACGGCAACCTGACCTACATCGAGGTCGGCGTGATCGGAGCGGACGCGGACACGGCCCGCTACGGCAACGCGCAGGAGTACGGCTCCAGCTCGATGGCGGCCCAGCCCTACATCCGCCCGACGGTGGATGAGGACAAGAGCAAGGTCAGCAAGGCGATGAAGGCCAAACTGGCCGAGGAGCTGGCCAAATGATCTGGGACCTGGTGCAGGACGCGCTGAGCGGGCTGGGTCTGCCTTTGGCGGCCAACACGATGATCCTGGCCACCGGCGAACAGCTGCCGGATGAGTACATTGTCCACCAGCTGATCAGCTCGCCGCCGATCGTGCATGCCGATAACTTTGAAACGATGCGGATGTACCGCGTCCAGGTGGCCTACTACAACCGCAACGGGCTGAGCGGGATGCCGGATATCAAAGGCGTAATGGTGGATGCCGGTTTTGCGCGCAGCTCGATCCGCGAGCTGCCCTATAACCCGGAGACCAGGCACTTCGGCCTGGCGCTGGATTTCATATACACCTCCGATGAGGAGGAACTAATCGAGAGTTATTAGGAGATAACAATGGCTTACGATGCAGGAGAATATAAACCGCGAGTCGGCGTCGATAGTATCTATGTCGCTGAGGTCATAGCGGATGAGCTGGGCGTCTATACCGTCGGGACGCCGGAGTACCTGGCGCCGGCGGCGGAAGTGACCCCGAGCTCTACGACCAACTCTGAGACGATCTACGCCGATGACCAGGCCTATGAAACATTTACAACCCGGGGAGAGACTGCGATCGCAATGATCGTGACCGGCCTCCCGCTTGGGATGGCTGCCAAACTCACCGGCCAGGTGTTCGATGAAGCGAGCGGCGTGATGTATGAGCACGGCGGGGTGCCGCCCTATTACGCGCTGATGTTCCGCTCGCTTAAGAGCAACGGCAGCTATAGGTATTACCTCTTCCCCAAGGTGAAATTCGATGTCCCGGATGAAGAGGCCGTCACCCGAGGAGAGACGCCGGAGCCCAAATTGCAGAAGCTGAACGTCCACGCGATCAAAACCGTGTGCAAATTCCAGTTGGATGACTACGGGCTGGAGGAAGGTTTGCAGCGGGTCGTTGGCGACGATGACATCGCCGCGTTCGATCCGACTGACTGGTTCACGACCGTGCAGGTGCCGCCGGTTGCCTCGGAGAGTGCCTGATGCCGCTGGGGACGCCGATCGTTCTGACGCTGTATGACGACCAGGACGCTCCGCTCGAGACCTACTCTCGCGCGCGGATCCCCCTCGTTTTCGCCGAGCGGGCGATTGAGTTTTCGAGCTCGCTCGGCGAGGGCGATCTGACCCAGGAACAGCTTACGGCGCTGTACCAGCTGATCGTGGACTTCTACGGAGGTCAATTCACGATCGAGCAGCTGCGCGCCGGGGCGGATCTGGGCGAGATGATCGCGGTGATCGAGGGCATCGCGGCGCGAGTGGCCGAGCTGATGCCGGCAAACCCTACGCGGCCGGGGAAAACCCGGCAGAAATAGACGCGTTGGCGGCCTTGGTCGACCTTAAGATCCGGCTGGTGAAGCTGTACGGCTGGTCACTGCTGGATATCGACCAGACGGACATCCAGAGCCTGCTGCCGTTCGTGAGCAGGCAGTTGAAAACATCATCGAACGGGAGAGGAGCGCATGCCAGCATTACGCCGAAAGGACCAAAGATCTTTTGCGACGCCCCGGGGGCGTCCTGGCTATAACACGTCACACTCGCAGCGGTTTTTCATGATCCGCCCACACCAGGGCAAAGAAAAGGCCTACGTGGACGCGCTGCGCAGGGCGGGCTACCGCCCGTCGGTCCAGAACCGGGCGCGGGTCAAGTTTGTGCTGTTCGACATGGACGGCGGACGGAGAACGGCCCAGCTGGAGCGCTTTCACAGCCAGGGCACGCCGATATTTTTGTATCCACACGCGGCGCGGCCGCAGATCATCTGGGACGGTATCTGGGAAGTATGGCCGCATACCCGCTGCAACTTTGTGCCCGGGCCGGGGCACGTGGAGGTGATGCGGCGCTACGGTTACGAGCTGCCGCTGGAAGTGACCGGCTGGACCTACTGCGGGATGCTGCCGTTTCAGCCGATCGTGAAACCGAAAAATATCCTGTTCGGGCCGATCCATCCCTCGGCGAGCGGCTGGATCTGCAAAGAGGACAAGGACGCCAACCAGCGGACATTCAAGCTGCTGCTGGCGTACTGCCGGGAGACCGGCGCGAAGCTGACTGTGCGGCACATCCAGGCGCTGGAGCGCAACGGGCTGCCGCGGGTATCAGGGGTGACCTACGTGATGGGCCGGCCGGACCTGGCGATCCGCGAGATCGACCAGGCGGATGTGGTGATCGGTCACCAGACATTTGCCTATCTGGCGGTGGCGCGCGGAAAACCCACGCTGATGATGCGCGAGGATCTGCCCCCGCACACAGTCAGCCACGGCCAGACCGTGTACGCCCAGTCGTGGGAAAAATATGCCGATCTGATGATGTATCCGCTGGATATCCTGGCGGGCGAACCGGCCGAGCTGATCCGGCGGGCCTGTCAGGGAGACGCAGCCGCGGCGGCCTGGCGAGAGCGGTTTATCTCGACGCCGTGGGACGCTAAAAAATTCGTAACTATTTTGGAGAGCTACCTATGAAAACCAAATCGAAAAAACCAAAACCGTATGTATTCAACCGGATCCAGTTCTGGCTGGATCCGACTACCTCCGGCGCGCCGGAGAAACGGATCCGCACCTGCCGGCCGGAGTTTTACTTAACGCTGGATGAGGTCTCCAAGCTGTGGGTGAAAACGATGGAGCTGTATGCGGACAAAACCGACACGATCCTCGAGATCGGCTGCGGGACCGGGCGGAATCTGGTGGCGCTGAAAAAAGCCGGGTTCAAACACGTGGCCGGGATCGAGATCAGCCCGAAAACCGTGGAGGTGGGGCGCGAGCATTTCCCAACATACAAACGCACCCAGGTGCTGATCGGGCCAGCCGAGCGGGTGATCGAGGAGGTGGATGAGTTCGACGTGATCTACACGTCGGGGCTGCTGATGCACATCCCACCCGAGCATGAGTGGCTGTTCGAGCGGATCGCGCAAAAGGCCAGGAAATTGATCGTCACGGTGGAGGGCGAATCGCGCGGGGTGGTTTCGGAACACGCCTGGAATCGGAATTATCAGGAGATTTTCGAATCGCTGGGCTGGATGCAGGTGGAGATGGAGACCTGCGAGAATTACCCGCCGCTGCCGATCACGACGGTCAAGCGGGTGTTTGTCCCCAGGCCGGAAATCATCGTGACAGGCGAGGATGCCGCCGTCGAAATCCCGGAGATCGCTGTCACGGGCGAGGCCGAATATCCGGCGCCGGAAATATTCATCACTGGTGAAAATGAAATCGCGGCGGTGGAAAATCTTGAGGTGATGTAATGAGCGACCTGCCCCCTCTCTCGCAGCGCGTCCAGTTTGATTCGACGAACTACAAAGCGGGCGTCGCTGATCTGCAGCGCGAAATCCGCGTGATCGAATCCGGATTCCGCGCGTCGGCGGCCGCAATAGGAGACTGGGGTAAATCGCAGGAGGGGCTCGAGAAGCGAATATCCTCGCTTACCCAGACCATTGAGCTGCAGCGAAAAAAAGTGGACGGGCTGCAGGGGGTATACAACGAGCTGGCCTCGAGCGGCAAGGCGAGCGCGAAAGAGCTGGCGGAGCTGCAGATCAAAATTAACCGGGAAACCGAGACGCTTGGTAAGATGCAGACGGAGCTTGGCCAGTCCGAGCGGGCGCTGGATGAGATGGGCAAAGAGGCCGACCAAGCCGGCAATGAAATGAAGGAACTGGGGGATAAAACCGACCACGCCGGCGGGAAGCTGGAGAAACTCAAATCCATCGCCGGCGGGCTGGGCAAGGTTTTGAAAACAGGCGCAAAGGCGATCGCCGCGGTGGGAACGGCGGCGCTGGCGGCTGCCGGGGCGATCGGCGGGATGGTGATGAAGGCCGCGGACGCGGCCGGCGAGCTGGTGGATATGAGCCTGCAGACCGGGCTTTCGGTGGAGAAACTGCAGGAGCTGCAGTACATCGGCGGGCAGGTCGGCACGGACGTGGATACGATCGCGCGCAGCCTGGCGCGGATGACGCGCTCGATGAGCGACGTTGGCACCTCCAAAGAGATCACCGCGGCGTTTGAAACACTCGGGGTGTCCGTTCGTGACGCCAACGGCGAGCTGCGCGATTCGGAGACGGTATTCGGCGAGTTGATCGACGCGCTGGGGAAAGTGGACAACGAGACCGAGCGGGACGCGCTGGCGATGGAGATTTTTGGGCGCTCAGCGATGGACCTGAACCCGCTGATCAAGGCCGGCTCGGATGAGCTGGCGCGGCTGACGGATGAGGCGCACGAGACCGGCGCGGTGATGAGCACCGAGGCGGTCGAGGGACTGGAGGCGTTTGGGGATGAGATCGAGGGGCTGAAAGGCTCAGCCCAGGGCATCATGGGTACGCTGGCGGCTGCGTTTTTGCCCGGGTTTAGGGGGATCAGCGGCACGCTCAAGGGCTACATGAAGGACCTGGCGAACATCGTGGGCGGCGCGGACGGCGACCTGGGAAAAATGGCCGAGGGGATCGGCGGGCTGCTGGGCAAGATCATCGCGGACATCGCCAAAAAGGCGCCGGAGATCATGGAGGCCGGTCTGGGGATCCTGCAGGGGATCATCGACGCCATACTGGTCAACCTGCCGGCGATGATCCCGGCGCTGCTGTCGATCATCCAATCAATCGTGGCGTTTATTTTGGAAAACCTGCCCATGCTGATCACGGCGGGCATCCAGCTGATCACGGCGTTGGCCACGGGGCTGCTCGGGCAGCTGCCGATGCTCCTGGACGCCGGATTGAAACTGATCATCACCCTGGCGCTGGGCATCGCCCAGGCGTTGCCGCAGCTGATCCCGGCAATCATCGAGATCATCCCCAAGATCATCCAGACGCTGATCGAGAATCTGCCGCTGCTCTTAGACGCTGCGCTGCAGATCATCCTGGCGCTGGTGCAGGGATTGATCACGGCCATCCCGACGCTGATCGAGGCGGTGCCGGAGCTGATCACGGCGCTGATCGAGGCGATCATCGAGATGCTGCCGATGATCGGCGAGGCGGCGGTGGAGCTGGTGCTGGCGCTGATCGAGGGGATTGGCGGAATGCTGCCGCAGCTCGGCCAGGCGGCCGGGGATATCATCACCGCGCTGGTGGATGGAGTGGTCGAATTGGCCGAGCAAATCTATGATGTTGGGCGGAATATCGTGACCGGCATCTGGGAAGGGATCAAAGAAAAAGCAGGGTGGCTCGGAGAGCAAGTCAAGAAATTCATCCAGGGAATTGTTGGAGGGGTCACGAATCAGCTGGATGAGCATTCACCGTCCGGGGTGTTCATGGATATTGGCCGAAACATGGCGCTCGGGCTGGGCCAGGGCTGGATCGATTCGTTCCGCCAGATCCAGCGGGATATCGGCCGGTCGATCAACGGGCTGACGGAGGGCATATCGACCGGCGGGCTGACCGTGAGCGCGGCGGGGGCCGGCGTAGCTCAGCCGGCGCCGGTCAACATCACGATCCATGCGACGCTTTCGCGGGACATGGACATGCGCCGGCTGGCGCGGATCGTCCTGCAGGAGGCACAGAAGGCGAGATGAGATGAGCCTATATATGACCATCACCTACGGCAGCACAACGATCGATCTGCACGACAGGATCTCCTACGCGGTGCGGGACGGGTTTTACCCGGATACGCCGGTCAGTCAGGCAGAGCCGACTTCGGACCAGGTGGAGCTGATCATCCGCGGCAGCTCGCACGAGGACTTGGCCGAGAAAATCCGGGCAATTAACCGGGCGTTCGAGTGGGCGCGGAATCACAAAACCGGCCCGGATGGGGTGTACCTGAATTTCGCAGTGGATGAAAGCCTGGACGCCTGGCGCTCGCGGATCTCTGACGGCGAGCTGCGCCTGGATACCGGGCTGACCCGGCGCTGGAAAGAGTACAAGGCGCTGGCCAGCCTGATTATCGAGCGGGCGCCATACTGGGAGGGGCCGGAGGCGCAGCTGGCGCTGAGCAATCCGCTGGACACGGCCAACACAGACGGGTTGCCGATCTATAACCCGCGGCTGCACAGGACCGCCAACACGATCAGCTTCGAGGCGGGGACGAAAAAGGTATTGGATTCGGGCAACGGGCTGGCGGATTTTCTGACCGGGATGACGGTCAACATATACGGCTCGGCGGCCAACGACGGCGATTACACCATCACCGACGGCGGGCACGCCGGTTATTTTGTGGTGGCCGAGGATGTGCAGGACGCGGCGGCTGGATCATACATCGGGATCGATGGGCCGGTGTGTAATTATGTAGAGATCGCCGAGGGAGACGTGGAGGGCGATCTGCCGGGTGCGGCCAGGATCGAGATCACGAATAACTATGATTCGGCCACCCGCTGCGGCTATATCTGGATCGGGCACAACGTGGAGAGCGATCCGGCCAATTTCGAGCACATCCTCGAGGCCGAGGATGCCAGCGGAGAAACCACAAAAGACAGCTATTTTTTATCCGGGAACCAGTATAAAGACTGCGCGTGGGAAGGATCGACTGAGGTGGATCTGCTGACCTGGACGCTCTCCACGGAGCTGCTCAACAAACTGGCGGGTCGTTATGTGCGCATCATCGGGAACATTACCGGATCAGTATCTTCCAGCACCTGGCTCAGGTTCAAAGTTAAGTTTGCTCTGACCACAATCTGGGAGGGGCCGCTGACGCTGCTCGGAACGATCTCCCTGCAGGAGCTGGTCAGTATGCGCCTGCCGCCCTACCTGGTCGGGGCTGGAGATCTATATCCGCTGGACCTGGTGCTCTCGGCCAAATCCAGCGTGAGCCATTCGTTCGAGCTGGACTTTCTGCAGCTCACGCCGCTGGACGGCTGGCGCAAATTGACCCACAAGGGCTACGGCCTGGGATATGAGGCGCGAATCGTGGACGACGCCATCGACGGCTATCTCTACACCGACGGCTGGACGCCGGCTGGAAAAACCGGGCACTATGTCGGCTACGGCGAGCCGATCCTGCTGCAGCCCGGCAAGCTGCAGCGGCTGTATTTCCTGCATATGCCGCAGGCAGGATCGTTCGTGATCTACCGCACGCTGAGCGTGAAAATCTACTACCGCCCGCGGAGGCTGACGGTATGAGCCTGACGGTCCACATCCAGAGCCGGGCATTTTCGGATGAGCTGCAGACTTTACCGGTCCGCTACAAAGTCCAGCGCTACTCCTGGTCGGTGTTCGGCGGGCCAAAACAGGCCGAGGTAAGCGTGATGGCGGAGGATGAAAATGACCTGTGGGAGATGATCGAGCGGCTGAGATGCCCGCTGATCCTCTACTCCACCCGGGGGGATGCGGTCTGGTGGGGCTACATCGCCGAGGTCGAGCTGAGCCTGCCGGCCTGGACCGTGGGCGTGAATATCGATTCGATGTACAACCGAATCGCCGTTGCCTACACATCCGACGCCGGAAGGCAGACCACGGGCTGGCTGGAGGATACTGATTCGTCAGGGGAGTACGGCAAAAAGGAGCTGCTCTTCACCAGCTCGGGCTCGGCCCAGGCGCACGCCGAGGCGGCGCGGGCGATGCTGCTGGCGCAGAAAAAATACCCGATCCCGACCATCGCGCCGGCGGAGGGCGGCGAGCTGGGGGTGGTTTTGCGCGGGCGCGGCTGGTACGATACCCTGGGCTGGTGCTATTACCAGAACGTGGGCACGGATCTGGTGGACACGGCCACGCAGATCTCCGAGATCGCAACCGCGGCGGGGGAATTTGTCACCGCGGTCGATCTGGATATCGCCAGCGGGCTGTCGATCTCCGAATTCAGGGACGGGGACGGGCTGGCGCTTTACGAGATCGAGGAGCTGCTCAATATGGGAACTTCGAATTATAGGCGCATGCTGGCCACGGTGGCCATCAACCGCCGGCTGCGGGTGTACGAGGAGCCGACTTCCGCTAACCCATACCTGATCACCAAGCGGGGCGAGCTGCGGGACGCGTTTGATGTGCCAGTTCGCCGGGAGCAGTGCCCGGTGGGGGTGTACGCCAGATTGAAGGACGTGATCCCGGGCAGCCTGGATACGTCGAAACTGGCGGATCCGTCGCTGATGTTCATCGAGGAGGCGGAATACACGCCGGCGGATGATCGGCTGATTTTGACCCCACGAGGCGAGCAAAGCCCGTGGGATATTGGAGTGCCGAGGGATGGCTAATATCAACGATCTGCTGACCACGCTGGCCAAACGCCTGCGGCCGCTGATGGTGGCGGTCTCGGAGGCGACCCTGACCGCCGGCGAAGGGCCTGGGATCGACATCGCCGATAACAAGGTTGGGCTGGGCGGGGATGCGATCCTGCTGTACAAATCCAATGGGGACCCGGTTGCGGAGTTTGCGGCGACGGAGGCGGGGCTGACCGCGGCGCTGGCGGCGGCGGCGAGCGGAAATGTGGTGCTGCTTCCGGCGGTGACGATCGCGGGCAATCACAGCGTGCCGGCGGGGGTGACGCTGCTGGGAATTTCTCCAGAGAGCTGCATCCTGACCGGCACGCTGACGCTGGGGGAAGGGGCGGCGCTGATGGATATCGCCGTTGCGCCGACTGCCACGGATGGAAATCCGTTGGTCGGCGTCGCAGCGCCGTCGAGCGGGGAAGCGCGGATATACAACTGCCGGATCGCGCCGGTCAACAACGGGGCGGGCGGCGTACACGCGGTGCATGTCAGTTCATCGGGCGATCTGGTCTGTCATAACTGCTATCTGGACGGCAGCGGGGCGCTGGGGGGCGGGAGCGGCTACGCCGGCTACCGCGACCCGGAAAGCGCCGGGAATTTGAAGATCATCGGCGGGACGGCGTTGGGTTCAAACGCGGACGATCCGTTCAACGAGTGAGGTGAAGAATGCCATTTGTACCGATTTTTGGGACTGGATTTGAGTACGGCAATAAACCCGTTAATCCGAACTGGTTTTCTACCAACTGCGTTGTGCAGAGCACGGACGGTCCGCACACGGGCAGTTATCACTTGGCGGGAAAACCAGTCGGGGCTGCGTATTTTACAGTTTATATTCCTGACACAGCCGACGAAATTGATGTTGGGTTCTGGATAAAGCCGAGAGAAGGAATTTTCGGGTCTGAGGTAAGGGCATATCTTTCAGACGGCAACTATTTGATGGTGAAGTATAACGATGATTTTAAGTGGGATGCGTATGTCAACGAGGTCTGGAAGGCGAGTGGAATTATCGTCACTACCAAGCAGGTTTATCAAAACATTCAGGTTCGTTTTATTGCTGCCGATTCTGGTTATATTTATACACAAATCGAAGGTAATGCGGATATTGTGTACAGCGGGGACACGAAACCTGGATCGTCGGTGACGTTTGAGAAGATCACTATTCAGAATAAAAATAGCTACCTGGACGGACTGGATGATATCGTTATCGGTACGGGCGGCTGGCCGGGGGACATCCGCTTTGATGGATTGGTTCCGGATGGGGACACGGCCACGCAGGAATGGATGAAGACCGGATTTTCACTGTCGGCTGCTCCGGATGCTCCAACTGTTGCGACCGGTGCGGGGGATGGTCTGACGGGTGATTATTATTATAAAGTGACCTTCGTGGACACAGACGGAGAGACGGCTGCAAGCTCCGCATCTGCTCTGGTACAACCGTCGAATCAGAGTGTGGATTTATCGAATATCGATATCGGTCCGGACGGCACGACTGCCCGGAAAATATACCGCACCGAGGCAGGAGGATCAACCTATAAGTTGGTCACCACGATCAATGATAACACGACCACGACCTACAACGACACGGTTGCGGATGGTGCTTTGGGCGCGACTCTGCCTGTCAACAGTCCTCACTATACGGAGATTGATGAGAAGCCTGGCAGTACCACTGATTACATTTGGACGGGGACTGATGAGGCGCAAGATTTGTTCACTCTCCAAGATTGGGATGCGACCAAGAAGATACCGATCATGGTCACTCATTGGGTGTACTGCAAGAAAATCACAGCAGACTCTCAACAGATTAAACTGCTGCTAAAGAGCGGAGCCACTCTAAAAAAGAGCGACGCTCTAAACGCCTATACATCGGACAGTCATGTATTTGTGATGGACCTGCTCGACCCGGACGGTAATCCGTGGACGGATGATGTTATTGACAACATGGATATCGGCGTAGAACTGGTAGGAGCATCCTGATGGCCAAAGCAATCAAGGTCTCACAAGAATCGATTGAAATAGGCCACAAGCTGATCCCGAAGGCATTTCGGATTTATCAGGGAATAATTGAGGTTGGTTTTGGTGAGATTCCCAAGCCAATCAAAATTAACCAGGAGTTGATTGAGATTGGGTTTGGTCAACATCCGAAGCCGATTCGGGTGTTCCAGCAAATGATCGAGATCGGCTATCGCTACGTACATGGTTATCTGTACGTCTATGACGCGACATTCGAGCAGGCGGCTGGTCTGTCTGTGAGCGGGGCGGCGATGGGAGAGGGGGCAGGGTTGGTCACGGAAGGGGTGGCGTATGCCTAAAGGGATTCCATTGGCGGGCGACCGGGCGGCGTGGGACGCGGACGGCTATCCGGAGCGTCACGCCAACGACATCGACGCGGCAGACGGCATCCATCACACCATCGGGACGGATGAGGGCCAGGTCGCTCCGGGCGTGCACACGCACGTGGAGGCGGAAATCACCGACCTGGACCACACCGACGCCAACGCGATCCATGATGATGTGCCCGGCGAGATCGCGGCAATCGATGAGAAAACCACGCCGGATGACGCCGACGTTACGATCATCGAGGACAGCGGTGCGAGCTACGCTAAAAAGCGGCTGAGCTGGGCAAACATCAAGGCGGCGCTGAAAACATATTTCGACACGATCTACGCCGCGCTCTCGCACACCCATACCGAAACGGACATCACCGATCTGGATCATGACGCGGCGAAGATCAACGGGATCGAGGTCGATCTGACCGGCATCGCGGACGGGGATGCGCTGGTCTATGACGCGTATGAGGATAAGATCATACCGGGCGAGGGCGGCGGAGGTGGAGGCGGACACGAGATCCAGGACAACGGCACGCCGATGACGCAACGGGCAGCGCTGAACCTGATCGGGTTCACGGTCGAGGACGATTCGGGGAACGACGCTACAAAGGTCACGCTGCCGACGGGGGCCTACGCCGAGACGATCGGGGATGGGATCGAGAGCGATTTCGACGTGGTGCACAACCTGGGGACAGAGGATATCATTGTGCAGCTTTGGGACTTGACCGGTGCCGATCCGGTGGAGGCGACGGCGGACGCTACCGCGATCACGATTGTGGACACGAACACGATCAACGTGGCGTTTGGCTCGGCGCCGGATGAGGACGCCTACCGGGTGGTGATTCTCAAGAGCGG
>JAKQKF010000381.1 GCA_029560815.1 bacterium | reverse complement strand
CATTTTCTTGTACTGGATGGGCGAGCTTCCCTGCCACCGGTGAAAGGCCGCGTGGAAAGCCCGGTCGGAATTATAGCCGACTGTGCGGGCGATCGTGTGGATCTTGAACTGCTGCTCCAGCATCTGGACGGCGAGCCTCATCCGTATCTCCTCGATCAGCTTTTGCGGCGAGGTGTGAGAGAGCTGGTGCACGATTTTGCGCAGATGCGACGTCGAGACTCGCAGCATGAGCGCCAGCCGTTTGACACAGAACTGCGGATCCGCCAGATGCTTTCTGATCAAAGCCTCCAGAAATAGTGTTGTCATGATACGCCTCCTTGATGGGAATGCGCTGCCGATGCAATTCACTTCTGAGGCGATTGATGCCATGCTCGCGCTTTGCGCGGGGCAAAGGCGCTTCATCAAGGTTGAGTAAGGTGTACCGGACAGCGGGGAGGCCAACAGGTGGAAGGATAAAAGAAACCTTCATGGCGCCTTCAGTGCGGGCGCGCGGCCGGCCGGGGCAGCCGGCCGGGACGGCCTGAAAATCAGACGGCCATGCGGGTTTGTTTTACCAGGGCATATTCCCGGGCTGCATGGTAACCTCTGATAAAACGATATGGGCGGAGTCCGATGTGATTCGACGAGTCTGCTGGTCTGGTCTTGCGGATGCAGGTGAATATGGGGAGTAGAGAGAGTGCCCTTTTCCCCGGGTGCTGCGGCTGTGTGGGACGGAAAAATGTCATGCCGGCACTGCGCTGCTGAGTGCTTTTTCACCCACAGCTGTGTTGAATGATAATCAAAATATGCTATCAGGTCAAGGACTATTTTTAAAATGGCGATTTTTGCCGCTTTTGCGGGCCTGTGTGCACCACTTGTGGCGGATCGGTGTTTGGGCTGGCGGCCGGATCGCCTGTTTTTGTTCTTTTTCGTTGTGGATGCGCGAGGGCCATTGGCCGGCCGGCTTGAACCGGAGCGCTCTTTACTCCGCTCCGGGTCAGGTGTAGGCCTTGAGGATGCGCTCGATGATATGGGTGGTCGAAAGCCCGGGCACGCCGGGCAGCAGCTCGATGCGGCCGCCCAACCCCTCCATCAGCCGCCGCTCGGGCTGGTTGATGGTCTCGACGGTGTAATCCCCCCCCTTGGCGTAGATGTCCGGCTTGAGCCGCCCGATGAGTTCCACCGGCGACTGGTCGCCATAGAGGATCACATAATCGACGCAGGCGAGGGCCGCCAGCAGGCGGGCGCGCTCCCGCTCCGGCACGATCGGCCGCAGCGGCCCCTTGTTGAGCTGCACCGAGGCGTCGGTGTTGAGACCGACCACCAGCACATCGCCGAGC
>JAKQKF010000379.1 GCA_029560815.1 bacterium | reverse complement strand
TGGCAGCAGGATGGGGCCTCCTTCTATCAGCTCGCCGTGCCGCCGCCGGTCGAGCAGCAGCAGCGGAGACCGCGCAATATCATGCTGGCCGTCGACCTCTCCAGCCAGCAGGGCAGCTATTACGATCTGGTGCAGACCTTCAGGGACGCGGTCAACCTCTCCACGATTGCAGTGGATTCGGTGGCCCTGATCTATTCCGCCTTCAGTCCGGCCCTGGCCGATGACGCCTTTGTGCCCAACACCGCCGGTGCGCTGGATGACCTTTTCAGCGGTCCCTCGAGCCAATCCCCCCCCGCCCTCAACACCCTGCCACAGCTGCTGCGTGAGGCCGTCGCATTCTTCAACCAGGCGGAGCGGGGAGGCGAAATCTGGCTGTTGACCGATGCCAGCCGGCACTGCGATCCCCTGGCCACAGCCATGGAGATCATCCAGCAGACCCACGGCCGCGCCGTCAAACCCGTCATTTTCCGGATCATCAGCGCGGATATAGGGTACAGCACATCCCAGACCATCAACTCCCAGGTCTATTATGGCAACGATTATCTCTACGAAAACCTGGCCCGAAGGAGCTGGGGCACTTTCGTCCGGCTCAGGAGCGCAGCCTGGTACGACTATCTCGATCTCATGCTCGACGCCGTCGCCCCGGCAGTCAATACGGTGGAGATCGATCCCGAACCGGCCGGAGGCGTGACCTTCTCCCGCTTCCCGCTGAATCAGGGGCGGGCCAATTTCCCGATCACTCTCCCCTATTACGAATTCGGGCTCTATGATGGAACCGCCCCCTTCGACCTCCATTACTACGGCTCGTTCCAGGGCGAGCTCTTCACACGGACGGTGACCATCGAGCGGCAGGCGGATGATCCCGGCTGGCGCGCGGTCGCTCTCTGCTGGTTCGATCGCTATATTCAAAACCTCCTGCGCGAGCCCCAGAGCCATGAGACCATCGCCTACATCGAAAAAACCAGCGTCGATAATCGCCTGCTCACCCCCTACAGCGGATTCATCATCCCCGGCGCCGACGGCCTGCTCGCCTTCGCCCGCCTCGAGGAGGGAACAACATCGGCCGTGCGTACACCAGAGCAAAGGGCGGCCGAAACGCCCCGGCAGTGCGAGCTGAGCGCCTTCCCAAATCCCTTCAATGCCGCGACGACACTGGATATCTCCCTTCCGGAGCTGCTGGAGGCGGAGACCGTGGAGGTCCGCATCGTCAATTTTCTCGGCCAGACCGTGTACGAGCACCAGTTTGAGGCCGCGTCCGGCACCCGCCTCCAGCTCGTCTGGGACGGGCTCGATCCCTCCGGCAGACCGGCCGGCTCGGGTATCTATATTGTCATGGTGCGCGCCGGCAGCCTGGTGAAGAATATCAAAATCTCGTTGATTAAATAGAAGAGGACGGCCATGAGGAGAGTCATAATTATCCTGCTGATGGTCAGCACCGCTTTCGCCGCCGATTTCTGCGTCTACGAAGCCAATTACCCGAACGTCAAGGATTACAATGTGCGGGTCGATGCGGCGGATTTGACCATCATACCCCGCGGTGCCTTTCTCGAGATGACGATCGAGTTGACGGTCAGCTATGATTTCAACAGCTGGTATTTCAAGAATTATGATGAACTGGAATTCATGTGGGAGTTCACCCTGCCCGACCAGGCGAGCATAACCGGCTTCTGGCTGCAGCAGGAGGACTCCCTGGCCCAGGCCACCCTGCTGGACAAATGGACCGCGGAACTGCTTTTCAGCGAGGTCAGCAGTCCGGTGCGCAATCCCGCCCTGCTGACGCGCTCTTTCGCCGACCGCGAAGGTCAGGTCCACTACAACGTGCGCATCTATCCCGTCACCCGGGCGGTCAAGCGCACCTTCAAGCTTGAATATCTGCTGCCGGCCCGGCCGACCAACGAAACCCTGCGCGTATGGCTGCCCATCACCCAGCTGACCTCGCGCTTGAGCCCGGGGGCCCGTGACCTGCAAATCCATTTCAAGAGCATTGAAGCGCCTGAATTGCTGGGTGCCGATGCCGGATCCGGATCATTCAACCCGGCGGCCGGATGCTGGGACTATACGGTCAGGCTGGATTACGACATGTTCGTCGAACTCATCTATCCCTCACCCATCGAGGGGAAACATTTTTTCAGCACCTTCGAGAAGAACGGCGAGGCCTATTACCAGCTCGCCGTCTATCCCCCTGAACAGGAGGAGCAGCGCACCCCGAGGAATTTCCTGATCCTCGTCGATTATAACCGCTATAACACCAAAGGGCTGGACGGCGAACTGGTGCTCATGCTCCTCAAGGAGACCATGCAGCAGGCCCTGACCGGGCAGGACTCGGTCAATATCCTCGTCGCATTCGAAGAGCTGGTCTGGGGGGCCACCGGTTTCCGCGCCTGCAGCGAGGAGAACCTCGACACCCTCTTCCAGAATGTGCTGCAGCGTTCCTTCCCCTCCTACAGTAATTTCCAGGCGCTGATCTCCTCGGCTGCGGCCTTTTTGCAGGGCAAGAACACTCCAGTCGATCTCATGCTCTTCACCAACACCGATGAGATTGCCCTGCCCTATCAGCTCATCGGTTCAGACCGGGAGGAGCTGGCCGCCCGGATTGTCGCCATGATGCCGGCGGGTACCAGAATCCACGTCGTCGACCTCGAAAACCAGTCCAGTCTGCTCTACTCCTCGCAGGAGGGCCAATATCTCGCCCAACTGCAAACCTTTTATGCCTTCATGTGCAACAAAACCGGGGGCAATCTATTCTTTCTGCGCTATCACGCCCTCAAAAACATCCTTTCCGCGCTCTTTTATGAGCATATCACCCACTACCAGGAAATCGAGGTGCAGACCCGCTTCGCCAGCGGCTACGCCTGGGGCAAGCACCTGCTCGCGCTCCATCAGGGCTATTATCCCCTGCACTTTCCGGTCATGCAAATCGGCCGCTTCCAGGGGGCGCTTCCCCTGGAGATCACCGTGCTCGGCAAGACGCGCCTCGACAAGTACGGCGATCAGTTCACCATTAGCGAAAGTGAGGTCATACCAGGGGATGCAAAGCTGGCGCTGGCCTGGCACGGCAACCATATTCATGAACTGCTGCAGAACCGCCAGACCAATGCCACCATCATGGAGATCATGGATACCAGCCTCAGGCATGGCATCGTCACCCCATACACCTCCTTCATCGTGCTGCAGCCCGATCAGGAGCATGGCTATGACCCGCTCGATATCGCCCAGTCCGGTGCCGGCGAGAATTCGGGACGCGGGGAATGGGACAACGAGGTGCCCTCATCGACCGGCGTTCTTGACCACAAAAAGGCAGACCCCACTGCGTTCTGTGAGCTGAGAGCCTGGCCCAATCCCTTCAACATCGCTGTGACCCTGGAGCTGCTGCTGCCGGAACTTATCAGTCGAGCGGATCTGACCCTGACTGTTTACAATATGCTGGGGCAGAAGATTCGGGAGTTCCGGATG
>JAKQKF010000371.1 GCA_029560815.1 bacterium | reverse complement strand
GCCGAAGTGGAGACCACCCGCAGGGTGTCATTGACATCTCTGGCGGTCAGCCGCGCCGTGATCGGCAGCCGTCCGCTGCCTGAGCTGGAGGCGATGACCTCATAGACGACGCGGAGGGTGTCTCCCGGAGAGAGCATTCGATCGGCCGGGGTAAGCTCCGGGGCCCGGATGACAAACCCCTGTTTGATCGAGATATCAGCCGCTTTGGGCGGATCGAGCAGAAGAATCCCCTCATAGGGGTTGGTCACATCCACCTGGATGGCCCAGTCCAGACTGTAACCGGAAGGAATGGTGTCCTGGGAGGTAAAGATCCGCGTCACCGCCAGGGCTCCCGGCTTCTGGATGTGGATGGTTTTGGAGGAATCCCCTTCAGTGCGGGCGGGCTCTATCAGGGTCGGCTGGCCGGTATTGGCCGCCGTGGCGGAAAGAATGCGCGCAAAAAGGGTTGGATCAATACCTGCGGTTGTATCGGCCTTGACGAGAATCCCGGGCAAAGTCCAGAGGCTGTCGCCGGCAGGGATGGGACCCAGCACGGTCTCGTTGCTTTCGGGGAAAGAGAGATAGCCGTCGGCGGCAAAGCGCAGGCGCACACTTTGCAGTCCGTCCCGGCTGGCGAGGCTTTTCACGCAGGCCTGGACGTAAAAACTCTGTCCGGCGTTGACCAAAGAGTCCTGCGGTACCACCACTCTGAACCCGGCCAGCCGGGCGACAGCGGAATCCTGCACGGTGATGTCAAAGCCCGCATTGCTGACCGAGGTCTGAAGCAGGGAGAGCCGGCCGCTGTTGATTTCGGTCAGCGGGATGGTGCCATCCACCCGCACAACGCCGGGCAGGCTCGCCGCCGCCGAAACCCCATCCACAATCCAGCGCAGGGTATCTTCGGCACCTGGAAGAAGAAGCGTGTCGCCGCTGCCGAGAAAATGACGGGGCTGCTGAAAGACGAAATGGCTGTCGCCCGCGCTGAAATGGAGCTCCACCCCGGCGGGATCGAACGCGAGCAGGCTCCCGCCCCGGTTCAGCACTCGCGCGGAAATTGTCCAGGGCTCCTGCTGACCCCGGGTCACCGACGTCTGGCTCGGCGCGAAGGAGACCAGCAGGGGTTCGGCCGGGGATTGCAGGGTGACGTAGCCGGAATTGCCCTGATCGGTCTGCTCATCAAAACGGCGATAGGCCTGGGCCACGTCCGTGAGCCAGATATGGCCGGTGATGATGATCTGGCCCGGCTCAAGCTCGGCATCGACCGCATCAACCCGGTAACGGATGACCCGGGCGCTGTTGCCGGGGATCTCCGCCGATCCGGTGGTGAAAGTGTCCGGCACCACCACAGCGAAGGAGGAAGAGACCTCCACGCTGTTGCGGTAAAAGGCGATGCTGGACTGGTCGAGATGCAGAGTGCTGCTGCCGTTGTTGGTCACCTCCAGGGCGATATACCAGGGCTGGGACTGCCCGGTCGTGACCGTGGCCGATTCGCTGCGCAGAGAGGTGATCATGACTTCGCGCGGGCTCGCCACCGTCACCCGGTTATTGGTGAGCTCCAGAGTCTGGCTGAAAACGTTCCGGTTTTCAGTGCCGGACAGGACCAGACGGGTGGGATAGCGTCCCGGGGCGATCCCTGCCGGAAGATCCTTGAAATGAAAATAGAGTGTGCGCGTGCTCATCGATCCGGGCAGGGAAGAGCCAAAGGAGGCATCAAGCAGAGAGGAATAGAGCGCCAGGCCGGTCGTGCTGTCCACGATCGAAAAGACCGTCTGCGCAGGGTCCAAAAGCAGCGTCGAGCCGCCATTGTTGACCACATTGATCTGGAACTGATAGACCGTCCCTCCCGAAACATAGGCGGGCTGCAGAGAATTGGTCATGGCCGCCAGGCTGGGGGGATTCTGCACCTGGAGCGAAGCCGTCTGCGGCGGTACGGCGCTGGCGGGCCGGCCGCTGTTGAGGTCCAGGGCGGCCACCCGTGCGGTGACGGGGAAGAGGCCGCTGGTGTCGACGGGGACGATGCCGGTGAAGATCAGGCTGTCCGTGGTGCCGGACTTGAGCACACGGGTGCCATTGCCCGCCAGGCGCGTGGGCAGTGCAAGCTGATGATCCAGCAAGCGAACGTAGGTGCTGTCCTCATTTTCCAGATTGATCTGGAGGTCGCCATCGGTCGCACTGCTGGCCAGGGTCAGGACGACGCGCCACGGGGCGAGCTTGTCCTCGGTGAGAAGGCCCGGATCGAGACGGATGTTTTTAACAAAGCCGCCGGCGACGTTCTGCAGGCGGACGCTGCCGGTGACCGGGGAAACCAGGGAACGTTTGGTGCCATAGTTGAGGACATCGTAATAGATGGTCGCACTGATGGTCACAGCAGCGGGGGCATTTCCACTCCTGAGGACCGGAAAGCGCAGGATATCCGACTGGTTGCCGCGCAGAATGGTCCGGTTCTGAACCAGCTTCGGGGTGCCGATCAGGAAGCCCGGCGTGGTGAAATCCAGCCGGCTGTTGACGGTATCGATTTCGACCGTGCTGCCCCCCTGATTGGTCAGACTGACATCGATATACCAGGGCCAGCTCGCATCATTGACGGTGACATAGGCCTGGGAGGGGGCGATCCTGGAGATGAAAAGATCGGCCTCCGTCTGCACCTCGATGCTGCCA
>JAKQKF010000362.1 GCA_029560815.1 bacterium | reverse complement strand
GGGCAGCCAGTTCTTCATCTGCCTCTCCCGCGAAGGCACCAAGGGGCTCGACGGCCAGTATACCGCCTTCGGCAAACTCATCGAGGGCATCGACGTCCTGCAAAAGATCGGCAGCCTCCCGGTCAGCATGTCGGCCATGGGTGAAAACTCGGTGCCCGTGGAACCCGTCTTTATCAAAAAAGCTTATATGGAAAAGAGATAACCTTCGCACATGATTGGATCCCGGTTTAACCGCAAAGGATCGGCCTTGACCCGGCCGATCCTTCTTTTTATCCTGCTCCTCGCCGGTGCCCTCTCCGCACAGACGGCGGAGGAAGGACGCAGCTGGTTCTTTTTCCGCGACAAGGGACCGGCAGCCCTCCGCAAGGGGGCGATGGCAGAAGCTACGGCTTTCCTCACTGAGCGCGCGTTGGCGCGTCGCGCCAAGGTCGCCCGGACCACCGCTTTGGTTGACGAGACCGACCTTCCGGTCTGGAGCGGCTATCTGGAGGAGCTGGCGGCCCTCGGCATCGAGCCGGTGGTGATCTCCAAATGGCTCAACGGCGTCAGCGCCGCGGCCACGCCCGCGCAGATCGCCGCGGCGGCGGAGCTGCCCTTCATCCGCCGCATCCAGCCGGTGCTGCACGGCCGCAGGCCTCTGCCGCCATCCGAAGCGGCCCTCTTCAGGCCCGGCAACAACGGCGACGCCCCTCTCCCCTACGGCCGCAGCCTGGAACAGCTCGAACAGATCCAGATTCCGGCCGTCCACCAGCTCGGCATCTACGGCCAGGGCGTGCGCATTGCGGTCTTTGACACCGGCTTCCGGCTCAATCACGAGGTCTTCGACTCCCTGCGCGTCCTTTACAAACGCGATTTCATTCAGAACGACGAGGAGCTGGACAATCAGCCCGGTGAGCGCAGCGACCAGAACAGCCACGGCACCATGGTGCTCTCGATCATCGCCGCCAACAAGCCGGGCACCCTGATCGGGGGCGCCCCGCGCGCCGAGTTCATCCTCGCCAAGACCGAGGATGTCGCCCAGGAGATCCGGGGCGAGGAGGACAACTGGATCGCCGCCGCCGAATGGGCGGAGGCCCTGGGGGCCGACATCTTCAGCACCAGCCTCGGCTATATCGACTGGTACACCTATGCGGAGATGGACGGCGACACCGCCCCGATCACGCGTGCGGCCGATCTGGCTGCCGGCAAGGGGGTTGTTGTCGTGGTCGCCGCGGGCAATGAGGGCAACGATATCTGGCGTTACATCTCCGCCCCCGCCGATGGCGACAGTGTACTGGCGGTGGGCGCCGTGGACAATGCGGGGGTTGTGGCCGCCTTCAGCTCCCGCGGCCCGACCGCCGACGGACGCATCAAGCCGGATGTGATGGCCAGGGGGATCGGAGTCGCCTGCATCGATATCCCGCCCGTTGAAGGGAGGGGATCCGGCTACCGGTTCGTCAACGGCACCTCCGCTGCCTGCCCCCTGGCTGCGAGCGCGGCCGCCTTGCTGCTCTGCGCCAATCCGGAGCTGACCCCGATGGAACTCCTCGACGCCCTGCGCCGGAGCGCGACCCTCAACCTCACCCCCGACGTCGACTACGGCTGGGGGATCATCCAGACCCTGGCCGCCGTGGAATCCACAGCCTCCGTCAACCGGCCGGTCATCATTCCTGAACGGCCCGCCCTGGCCGGGATCTACCCCAATCCCGCCGCCATGGCGTTGAACGGTTCGATGACTCTCGTCTTCGATCTGGTAAAAGCGGAGGAGGTCGATGTCCGCCTCTACAATGTGAGGGGACAAGAGGTGGGCAGGCTCTTTCAGGGAAAAGTTCCCGCCGGCACCGGCCGGCAGGTCAGGGTGCGCTGGCCGGCTGCGCTGAACTCTTTCGGCAGCGGCCTC
>JAKQKF010000358.1 GCA_029560815.1 bacterium | reverse complement strand
GTTTTCTGCGGTGTGGTCTCGGTCGACAAGATCCCGGACAACGGCGACGGCACTGAGACCTGGACGATGGAGACCAGCGGCCTCGATTTCACCCTCAAGGCCGGCACCACCCAGAACAAATGGGATGTGGTGGCCATCGGTTCCAACGTCTACAGCTTTTGCGAAGTGGAAATCACCAAGTTCACCTGGGATGGCTTCGGCTGGGGCTATACCAAACTCTCGCCCATGGCCGGCGGCGCGCCGGTGCAATCGACCCAGGTGGTCGATCTGAACGGCGACGGCGTCCAGGAGATGATCGTCGCGGTCTATGACTGGGGCAACGATGCCGCCAAGGGCATCTATCTCGTCCAGGAAGACGGCGACACCCTCAAGCACACCGAACTTGTCAACGTCGGAAAATGGTGGCCGAGCGGAACCCGCGGCCCGTGGGGCGGCGCCTCCGGTGACATCGACGGCGACGGCAAGCTCGATTTCGTCTATGGCTCGCGCGCCTCGACCCCGAATGCGGGCATTTTCCATCTCGCCTACAAGGGCGGCGATATTGCCAATCCGGCCAACTATACCTTCGCGGTGATCGATTCCCTCTATTCCGAGGGTGGCATCTGGACCGTGGTCCAACTGGCTAATGTCGACAGCGATCCGCAGATGGAAGTGCTCTATACCTCCAGTACGGATGCGGGTGTGTTCCCGGATCTGGGCACCAAGCCGATCGTGGTCCTGGATTATGTGCCGACGACCTTGGCCTTCGACAATCTGATTGTCGCTCCCGAGGTTTTGTACAATGGCGCCACACCTCCGACCTCATTCATATTCAAACCCGGCCGCATCTTGGATAACGGCCAAACAATCTGGTTCTGTGGACACAATTCATCCACCAAGGAGACCTTTGTCTGGCGTTCGATTGATGGTGGTAATACTTTCACCCATAACGCCACGGCCATTCCCAACCGTACAGCTGGAATGGATGCTTTTGATGCCAATATCGCAATCGTCGCTCAAGCGGATGGGAAAATCCATCGTACAACGGACGGCGGCATCACCTGGACTGAGGTTCATGCCTACACGATCCCTCCCATTGCTCCGGGATGGTTTGATGGCGTTAAAGTGCTTGGTGAAAATGTTGCGGTTGCTTTTGGGGATGGGGATTCCAATGGCAATATGTATTTTTGTCGAACTGAAGACAAAGGCGCGACCTGGAATGAAATTATTGGAATCGATTATTTGCAGGCTTCACAGGCCATCTATAGCTGGGGATTGGCCAGCTGCTCTTTAGGTCCAAACATGTGGGCTACTGGAACGGCATCTGATAACAATGGCTCTTTTGTTTTCCGCAGCAAAGACGCCGGTTTGACTTGGGAGAGTTTTACAGTCCCAACGGAGATCATCGCCAAAGATATCCGGGCAATAACATTTCTAGATGGAAATAAGGGTATGTGCAATGGACGTTCCGGCAATATCTTTGCAACTACAGACGGTGGCGCTACCTGGTCAGCGGTCAGCAAACCAGACACAGCTTCCGACTGCTGGGTCAATGGCGTTGTAGCCATTCCCAATACCAATATTGTTATGGGGATGGATGACATTGGCGTTTGGTACACTTCGGATTTAGGTGCCACCTGGGGCAAAGTGAATATTTCGCCGACTGTGCCAGACGATGATTTTGTCGGCGGTTTGTTCCTTAGCAAAAATTTCGGCTATGTTTTTTCTTATGCTGGTCAGGTCCTGCGTTTTGAGAACATGTTGACCGGTATTGCCGATCGGCCGCGTGAAAGCATGCCTGAGGGCTTTCAGTTGAGCCAGAACTATCCCAATCCGTTCAATCCGACCACGACTATCTCCTATACCCTGCCGGTCAAGCAGACGGTCTCCCTGGTCATCTACAACCTCAAGGGCGAGGTCGTGAAGACCCTGGCCGAGGGTACGATGAATGAGGGGAACCATTCGGTGAACTGGGATGCCACCAATAATAATGGACAAAAAGTCACCAGTGGCATCTACATCTATCTGCTCAGATCCGGCAATCATCAGATCGCGCGGCAGATGGTTCTGGTGAAATAAGTTATTTTCCATCTTCACAAAATAAATCCCCTGACCGAAACTTCGATCAGGGGATTCTTATTTACGGTTTAGTCCGGACTTGAGGAAATTGTGTTGGGTGGGTACAAGTTAAAAAAAAGAGCCTCCATCGTGGAGGCTCTTTTTTTTGAGGAATTCGGGCGGAGTTTAGTATTTCACCGCCAGGGAGAAACGATGGGCGGAGGTTAAAATGCCCAGGTCCGCGTAGGAATAATCGAAAACCAGCCCGAGATGGCCACTCACCGTGGTCTGCACCCCGAGCCCAAGCCCCAGTCCGCCCTCATCGGCTTCGATCTGATAGCCGGCGCGCAGGAAGAACATCTGGTTAAAGCCATATTCCAGGCCCATGTTATACTGTTCGAGGTTGTTGTTGGGATGGACCATGTCGACGGCCGTGGTCAGGCGGTGTTGATCGTTATTGAGCAGATCGATGGCCGCACCGAAGCGGAAATTGATCGGCAGCGAATAGGTATTGAACTCCTTGCTCTTGTTGACGCTGTAGGATTTGGAGTCGCTGAAATCGATATAGTCGCCGCTAAAGTTCACCTCCGGGCCGAAGTGGAGGATCGACATGCCCAGACGCAAGCCATGGAAACCGGTGCGGTACATGGTGCCCAGATCCAAGGCCCAGGTGGTGTAGCCGTTGGTGAGATATTTCTCGTGGACCACCTTGCCGGTGGCACCGACAGAAAAACGGTCGGTGAGGTAGCGGGCGTAGGAGAGGCCCATGGCGAAATTGGCGATATTGAAATATTCGCCCGTCCCGCCGGGCTGGTTCAGGGTGGTGATCTCCATATCGTCGGTCATAAGATAGACCCCGCTGATGCCGACGATGCCGATGTTGCCGAGATTGAGGGCGTAGGAGAGCCCCATCAGGGAGATGTCGGCGGGCCAGGTGCTGAAAGAGCTGTAAAAGTTATGGCCGCTGGTCTCCGCCAGACCGGCGGGATTCCAGAAGGCGGCCTCCGCGCCTGCGGCCATGCCGGTGTAGGCCTGACCGAGGCCGGTCGCCCGGGCACCCGTGCCCACTTCGAGGAACTGGGCCACCGAGGTCCCTACCGGCGCAAAGGTCTGCCCGAAGCCGGATCCGGCCAGGATCAACAAGATCAGGATGGGTATGATACAGGTCGTATTTTTCATGGTTCATCCTCGTTAATAAGGATCTAAAATTCCTTCCGGTTGATTCTTGCCGGCCGCTACTGGATTATCACGAATTTGCCGATCTTTTGGCCGAGGGAAGGCGAATCGACGACATACATATAGATGCCGGGCGCCGCCTCCTGATTGTTACGCGTGATGATATCCCATTCCGCCACGCTGTCGGCTCCTTCGATCACCACATTGTCGGCGGTCCGGCGCGCGCTCTTGCCCGCCTGGATCTCGTCGATATAGTCGCCGTCGAGGGTGAAGATTTTGACCGTGGCATCAGCCGGCAGGTTGGTGAACTGGATGCGGTGCTGCCAGGGCTCATTGTCGCTCGGCATGGGATTGTTCCAGACAGCGCTGCCGATATAGGGGTTGGGCACGACCTTGACGTTGTCCAGAGTCTTCGCCACCGGATTGGCCGGTGCGATGCTTTTAATGCTGTTGAGGATATTGCTCTGGATCACCCCGAGGGGGATGGGATCGTTGATGTCGCGCGTATACGATTGTACCGCGTAATAGTATTCAAAGCCGTTGATGATGTCGTTGTCGACGAGGGCGAAGGTGCCGGCCTGCTCGCCGGCGGGAGGCGGCCAGGTGCCACCGGGAAGCGTGGCATAGGTGCCTGCGCCGAGCGGCATCCAGTCATAGGCGCCCTGGGAGTTCTTGCCCACCGCTTTCCAGACCTTGTAGCCTTCAAAGTAGGCATGCGCGGTCGCGACGTCGTCCCAGACGACCCTGATCCCGGTCACCTGGCTGCCGTCGAGCACCTGCTCGAGGCGGACCTGGGGAGCGGCCGGGGCCAGGGCTTCCGAGGAGACCTTGTAGTCGTTGTCGACGATGAACTGGGCGGTATTGAAATTATTCACCAGTTTCATCAGGCTGTAGACCCCGCCGCTGTCCGGGTCGCTGCCCACCGAGAGAGCGGCTGTGACCTTGAAGGAATCGCCATAGGCGAATTTTTCAATCGGCCCGAAGGAGAGAATGCCGCGGAAATCGTAACAGTACGGCTTTCCCTTGCTGTAGATGAGTCCGTCATAGGTATGGACGGAGATCATCTTGGTCCAGGCTTCCAGGTCGGAGGCGGGATCGTTGTAGATCTGGCACTGGTGAAAGGAACTCGGCTTGAGATAGGGTTCGGTTTTGAGGATCTTGAAACCGAGAAAGCCGGGGGTCTGCAGTTTGCCATCCGCGCCGGGGTTGCCGAAATCGTCATCGACGCCATTGTCGGCCGGATAGCTGGGGTTGTCGCCGTCCCACATGAAGATCATGCTGCTGTCGAGGTCGGCCTCGGTGAGGGTGTGGTCCCGGCCGGCCATCTGGGGAAAATCCTTGATCCAGGAGTCCCAGGGCTGACCATTGCTGAGGACGAAATCGTCGATATTGCAGAAACGCGATTCGGCGCCCCAGCTCGGCAGCTTGGAGACATCGCCGTCGAAACGGATGGTGAAGTAGAACTGGTCGAGATCGCGCGGTTTGTCCGGCAGCTGGTCGCCGTCCGAGTCGACGCCGACGTTCTTGACAGTGTATTCATAGATGATGAAATCGCCCGCCCAGCTGGCGCTCCAGGCGTAGGTGCGCTCAGTGACTTCCACGCCGAGGGGGAAGTGGCCGCTGGCCAGTGGGGCGGAGACGTCGTAGTAGCGGGTATAGGTGTCCTCTTCGGAGCGGGCGCCCGGGCCGGAATAGACGTGCACCGAATCGAGGGGCGAAAACTCGTGGTCATCGCCCTGGGTGGAATGGGGTGTGCCGTCGACCAGTGCGGTGAGCCAGATGGTGCCGCGGTAGAGGTAGGAGTTGCCCGAGCCGCCCGGATAGTCGCAGGAGGGGGTGCGGCCTTCGTAGGCGTCATCGCCCATATAGCTGAAATTGGTCACCCGCGACCAGAGGGTGCCGATCTGGTGAAACTTCCAGTTGTCGGGCACGATCGGGGAGGCGATGGCCATGGTGCCGGGTTTGGTCAGGCGCGCCTTGTGGCCGGGGCTGTCTACCGCCCAGGCGGTAAGAGCGAGACAGAAGAGCAGCACCATAAGGAGAGTTGCGGTGGTGCGATATCGATTCACATTAACCATGTAGGGCCTCCCTTAGAATTGAATGGCGACGCCGGCGCGCACCTGGCGGCCGGTATCCCATACCTGCGGATTGCGGATGTAGTTTTCCCCATCCACGTCGAGCATGATGACGGAGGGATCGCCGGTGATATCATAATACTGCGAGCTGTTGATATAGTTGACATTTTTGCGATCAAAGAGATTAAAGACGTCGATGAAGAGATCCAGACCGAGGCCGGCGATCTTGAACTGGCGCAGCAGCTTGAGATCGGTCGAGCTGGTCCAGGGCAGGCGCTGGTCGTTGACCTTGTTGGTGCCGTAGCTGGAGTAGGGCAGGCCGCTGCCGTAGCTGAACTGGATGTTGCTCTGCCAGTTGCCCAGGGGCTTGACGCCCAGGAGCTCGGGGCCGAACTCGCCCGGCGTGCGCAGACTGAGGTTGGCGTTGACCGTATGGGTCTGGTCGTAGTTGAGCAGGTTCATCCGTTTGGCATCGGTAAAGCTGCCGTAACCTCCCCAGGCATCGGAGCTGCGGCCTTTGGCGACCGAATAGGTATAGTTGACATGGCCGCCCCAGAAGCGCCCGAGGCGTTTGCTCATGGTGAATTCGAGGCCTTTGACGTTGCCATAGTCGGCGTTGGTGAAGACGTTCATCTCGATATTCTGGATCGAGCGGCCGACATATTTCATCCAGTCGACCAGGTTGGAGATATCCTTGTAATAACCGGTGACCGTCCCCTTGATGTCGTCATTGAACTGGTGCTCAAGGCCGATCTCGTAGGCGACGGTCTTTTCCGGATTGAGATTGGGATTACCAATGTTGTTGCCGACCTTGGTCAGGGCCTGATATTTATTGTTGCGGAAGAGCCAGTAGAGATCCGGCCGCTGGAAATAGTGGCCGTAGGTGTAGTGGATCACGTCGCGGTCGGTGATGGGGTGGGAGATGCCGATGCGCGGGCTGAGCTGGTGTTTGACCGTCGGTTTCTGCGGATTGAGCAGCACAGGCAGGTCGCCGACCACTTCGGCGAAGGGATTGGCGAAATCCGCAGGATAATAAACAGCGTCTCCGAGTCCATTGGGATTGAAGGCGTCATAACGGAGGCCGACGAGGGCGATGATGCCCTCGAATTCCAGTTTATCCTGGATATAGGCGCCTAAATCGTAGGCATCCTCGTCCCAGATGTCCTTGCGAAGGGTTTCGAGATTGAGCGACCAGGAGATGTTCTCCACCTTGGTGCGGTTGTTGTAGAATTCAAGACCGCCTTTGAGGAGATGGTTCTGGGTGACCTGGCTGACCAGGTCCGCCTTGAGGGAACGGGTCCAGGAGCCCTGATAGAGATAGCCGGGATCGTCGCCGCGCACCCACCACAGATTGTTCTCCCGTTCGCGATAGATGGGATGGGGGCCGGGCTGGCTGGTATCCCAGACCAGATCTTCCTTGGTGTTGCCATCGCCGTCGCGGTCCTCGACGTCGGGCGTGGCATAGTGATAATTGGAGAAAAAGTGCTGTGCGCGCACCTCATAGTAGGTTTTGGGATTGAGGGCATGGGTCCAGATCAGGTAGTTGGTATTGCTGCGTTTTTCATAGTTCCAGAGATAATCCTGCATCCCGCCGACATAGTAGGTTTGCATCTGGGTATAGGGCTTGTCGTTCAGATTGCCCGAGATCGGATCGACCTTGCCCTGCTGGTCGTTGTACTTGCCGGGATCAAGGACGTAAAGATAGTTGTAGAGGGTGGAATTGTCCACATACTGGTACTGATTGCTCTGGTATTCGGGGCCGGGGCCGTACTTGGCTGCCCAGAAATAGTACTGGTCCCAATCCATCTGGTTATATAGGGTGCCGTAGGTCAGTTTATAATTGGGAGAGATGCGCCAGGTCAGTTTGCCCTGGAGGGTGCGGTCGTAGGTGTACTGATTCGGATAGTAGCCGTGATCCTTGTCGGTCAGCTCGCCCGAGAGCGAGAAGGAGAGCGCGCCGGGGAGTACCTTTTTAACCATCGGCACGGGGCCGGAAAGAGAGGCCTCGTAGATCTTGCGATTAAAGGGGGTATTGATGCTGGGGGTGCCGAAATCGGTGGTCGAGACGCGGAAGCGGCCGTTGTAGCGGCTGGAGCCTTCTTTCATGGCGAGGTTGAGCACGCCGGACTGGACGTTGCCGTATTCGGCGCCGAATCCGCCCAGCGAGACCTCGAGTTCTTCGATGCCATAGCTGGGCACCGAGCTGGTGAATCCGCCCATGTTGCCGGCATATTCACCGGAGGCGTCGCGCACCGGGATGCCATCGATGAGCACGAGCACCTCGCTGCCGCGGCCGCCGCGGAAATGGCTGCCGACCACGCCGGCCTGGTTCTGGGCGATCTCCTGAAACGAGTCGACCGGCTGCAGCTCGATCTCCTCGTTGGAGATATAGTGTTTGGTCGCTACTTCGTCCTTCTGGATCATCGGCCGCTGCGCCACCACGGTGATGGCGTCGGTGATGTCGAGGACCTCCGAGGAGAGATTCACATTGACGCGGGTGGTCAGATCGATGGAGACCCGGACCCCTTCAACGCGCATGGTGGTGTATCCGATCATGGATGCACGCACCGTATAGCTTCCCGGCGTCACGTTGAGAATGGTGTACTGCCCGCTGACGTCTGTGACGGCACCCATGCTGGTGCCTTCCAGGAGTACATTGACACCGGGGATGGGCTGTTTCGTCTGTACGTCGATGATCTTGCCGGCGATCTTGCCGGTGACACCGGCCTGCAGGGATACGGCCCAGACAAGAGTACTGATGATTAAAAACCACTTTTTAATCATTCACCGCCTCCGTTGAGTTAAGGACCATGGTTTGATTTAGGCTGTTGGCATTTGTGCAGTCACGACGAAGTTATCAATGCGGAAGTCAGGGGCTTAATAGTTTTAATATTAGCTTTTTATGTGTTAAAGTCAAGGAAAGAATACAAGAAGTTAATTCGAAAAGATATGCTCATGCTATGCCGGAACAATGAGACTCTGACCCAAACTTTGCAGGCGGGAGATGAATGTTTCCGCATCCGGCGACTTGATCCAGCGCACTGATTCCCAGTCTGCCTTGGTGACAGAACAGAGCACCCGGGCCAGATCGGCCGGGAAGACTCCTGCAGCCTTGCTTTTGGCATCGAGCAGTGCATCATTGAGCGATAGATTCATGATGCAAACCAGTCCGTAAATATCCGCCAGATCCTTCGGAGCACTGCGGTCTAATGCGGCGGTTATTTTATTGGCGAGTATATTTTCTGCCGAATCGATTTTACCCAATTGGGGATGAAGTTTGATTTTGCCGGTATGGGCCGGCACATCATTAATCAACTCGATTTTCAAATTGATATTTTTCCAATTTAAATTGAGCCTGATAAAGCGCTCTTCTTTCAACAAAACCTCGACTTTCCATTTCGTGGGATGTAATAATCCCTGGATGATCCGGTCACCCCACAACAAAAACCGGTCTTCGTCATTAACGAAGAAATCCAGATCATCTGAGAAACGATGATCAAGATAACCACGGGAAAGCGCGGTCCCGCCCGTGAGATAGAAACCGGTTTTAATCCGGTTGATAAGACGGAGTACCTGGTCCTGGAGAGGATAGAGCTCGTTAATGAAAAAATCAATATCCACTAAATCAGCTCCGGATGGTTTTTCGGCAGCCAGGTGGTGAGAAAGTCAAATCCCCTGCGCCGGCTTTGCGAGCGCACGTGTTTGCGCCAATGAGGCCAGCCGGCAACAAGTTTGCGAAAACCCAGCCTTCGGATAATTTCAGGGTATGAGGCGTAATCCAGCAGGCGGATGGCTGCCCAATCGGCGTCCAGTCTTCCAAAGGTCTCTTTTCCATCAAGGATCATCTGGAATTGTCTCTCGGTTAGATCGCAATCCCAAAGATAGCCTGGGCGCGACGGAGGATTTGTCTCGGCTTTTTTGGTGGGCATTATTGAATTTTAGCCAGGTTACATTCCAGATCACTTGAGGCAAATGTTTTTATTAATGAATGATACGTAAAAAGCGAATGAATGGCAAGCAAAAAGAAGCACGATCAGGTTAAATTGCATCCCCAGGCTTTGGTAAATTTTATCTCGCTCCCACCGCAAACGTCAAGGTGGGAGCGAGAGCTGGTTGATCCAGGAGTCAGATGGGTGCCGGGGAAAAGTTACCTCACCTCCAGCATCACCACCGATTTGGCAGGCAGGCTGAAGAGGATCTTGTTGCCGAAAATACGCTCGCCATCGAAGGGCTGGATGTTGACAGCCTCCGGCTTGCCGAATTCGTTAAAGGCGCTGATCGCCTCGGCTGTGATGATCTTGCCCTGAACATGCTCCGGGGAAAAGCCCTGCAGATCGCAGACGATCTCCTGTGAGGTTTTGGGATCGGCGTTGGTCAGGCTGATGTGGATGGCCCCGGTTTTATCCTTGGAGGCTGAGACGGTCACCGCCGGGATGCTTTTGCCGTTAAAGCTGTAAACCGCCGGTTCGATGCGGCTGGGCAGCAGGGTGGCGTCGGCGTGGGGACGGAAGAGCTTGAACGCGTAAAAGGTCGGCGTACGCACCAGTTCGCTGCCGCGCGTCAGGGCGACCGACTGCAGGACGTTGACGGTCTGGGCGATATTGGCCATTCTGACCCGTCCGCAGTGGTTGTTAAAGATGTTGAAAT
Source organism: bacterium (assembly GCA_029560815.1). Next base: position 11,271 of record JAKQKF010000358.1, on the reverse strand, counting down.
TGATCGCCGCTGCCAGGGCGTCGCGCAGGCTGTTTTGCTGGTAGAGAAAGCCCCCGTTGGTCCCCGGTTCGACGTCGTACCAGTTGCCCCACTCATCCACGATCAGGGCGATCTCCTTGCGTGGATCGTAGCGGTCCATGATGCGGCTGTTCTGCTCAACGGCCTCTTCCATTTTCAGGGTCGCGCTGAGCTGCTCAAACCACTCCTCCTCGCCGAAGAGTGTGGCTGAGCCTTTTTTGGCCCAGTCGCCGCGTGCAACCGTGTAATAGTGTATGGAGATGCCCTGCAGCAGTCCGCGATTGATATGTTTCAGCAGGGTGGCGGTCCAGGTGGTGTCTCCGCCATAGGGCCCGCAGGCGATGCGCACGCAACGGGTGTCATCGTAATCGCGGCAGAAGGTGGCGTAGTGGTTGTAGAGTTTGGCATAATACTCGGCCTCCATGTTGCCGCCGCATCCCCAGACCTCATTGCCGATGCCCCAGTATTTGACCGCCCAGGGAGCTGCGCGGCCGTTGCGGGCGCGCAGCTGGGTCATCGGGCTGGTGCCGGAAGCGTTGACGTACTGCACCCAATCCTTGAGCTCGCGTGGGGTGCCTGTGCCGACGTTGGCGGCGAGGTAGGGCTCGCAATTGAGCAGCTCGCAGAGTTCGAGAAACTCGTGGGTGCCGAAGCTGTTGTCCTCGGTGACATTGCCCCAGTGATAATTGAGGATGGGCGGTCGTTTTTTGGGATCACCGATTCCGTCCTGCCAGTGGTAGATGTCGGCGAAGCAGCCGCCCGGCCAGCGCAGATTGGGGATGCCGATCTCGAGCAGGGCCGCCACTGCCTCCTGGCGGAACCCGTTGATGTTGGGGATGGCGGAGTTCTTGCCGACCCAGAGGCCGTCATAGATGCAGCGGCCGAGATGTTCGGAAAAATGGCCGTAGATGTGACGGCTGATGGTCTCGGTACCGCTTTTGGTGTCGATGAAGATTTTGGTCTGGGCGGAGAGGGGCAGAACGCCGCAGATCAGCAGCAAAGCAAACAGAAACCTTGGTGTCTTCATGCAGGACTCCTTGTTTGTTGAACGGGAAAGATCAGATGAATGTATAAAGGAGCGGTAGGAATTGCAATAACTTTTTTGCAAAATTAATCGCGCTTAAAACCGGATTAAAACCGGCGCCTCCTATGTTACGGCCCCCGGCACGTCGATTCGCGTGCTCATCAGCGATGCGTCCGACGGGGCGCCGGTTTATAACATGCGCATGATCGAGATCGAGCCCGGCGGCCACTCGCCTGAACACGCCCATTCCTATGAGCACGAAAATTATGTTTTGGAGGGAGAGGGCGAGGTGATGATCGCAGGCCAGGTTCATCCGGTCGCGGCCGGAACGGCGATCCTGGTGCCGCCGGATGTGGTCCACCAGTATCGCAATACCGGCAAACAGCTGCTGCGTTTTCTCTGCAGCGTGCCGGTGGAGCGGCTGCGGCCTACGGCGCGCTGATCTCAAAGAGGGCGATTTCGGGCGGGGCGAGAAAACGCCATGGGAGATAGACCACGCCGAGCCCAGCATGAACGTAGAGCGGCATCGCCCCGACGCGATAGAGCCCCTTGATGAAGCTGCGGCCATACCTGTATTTGAGACCTGGAGATCCCAGCAGCGGCAGCCGCAGCTGACCGCCGTGGGTGTGGCCGCTCAGCATGAGATCGACGCCCAGAGCGGCCGCTGCAGCCGCTGTCTCCGGATCGTGGCAGAGCAGCAGAGTGAAAACCGGGTCCGGCACTTCGGTCATGAGCAGGGGCAGGGCCGGCTCGTTATAGTGAAAATCTATCCATGCGGCCGGCTTGAACGGCCGGCCCGCTTTTTCCCAACCTTCCTGCAGCAGCGTATCCCCTTTTTCCGAGACCACCAGCAGGTCGTCGAAGCGGTGCAATCCGTTAAATATGCTCCACAATCCGACCGTGCCCGCCTGCAGGCGAGCGGCCGATGAATCGAAGGCGACCGCCTGCCACGTTTCCGGCTCCGCCTCGCCCTCGCGCCAGGCTTTTGCGGCCATGCGGGTCTGCCGCGCTTCGGTGCGCACCTCCACCTTGCAATGGTACCAGCTGTCTGCGGTCATCGCGACCGGAAGTTCCATCTGGCCATGGGTGAGCGCGGCATTGTGCGGCGAAAAACGAAACCCGTTCTCCGTCGGCGACCAGCGCAGCCGGTAATAGTGGTCCAACCCCTGGTCCATTTGTGAGTAAAAGGTGACCCCGGCGCCGCTTTTTTTGTCATTGGAGACCCGGAGGCGGGCGGAAAGGGTATAATCGGCCCAGGGGGAATCGGCGCCATCCGGACAATAGTGGGTATAGGAATTCTTTTTGGAGGGGCCGGACTGCAGGAAGAATTCTTCCGCCTCCTGCAGCGCGGTGAAAGGACGGACCACCGCGGAATCGCGTGCGGAAAAGTCCAGGCCGAGCAGCGCGATCTGCCGGCCGGACCAGGAGATCACGGCCTTTTGGTTGGTGAGAAGATGGATGCCCTGCCCGCGCAGCAAATGGACGAGCCGGTCGCTCACCTCCTTGTCGTCGCCAAGATCGTGATTGCCTCGGACCGCCCAGATCCCCAGCGGCGCCTGCATTTGTGCCAGGAAGCGACTGATCTGGTCGAGCTCTACGGCCAGCTGCGTATGGTTGTCGGGCTCCATCACTCTGGAAGTGCTGAACAGGTCACCGGTAATGACGATCATCTCCGGCGCGGCCACCCGGACCGCATCAAGCACTTTGCGCTGCAAACCGGGACTCATTGTCGGCAGATGGAGGTCGGATAGTTGAACGACCGAGAGGGGGGAGCCGCCGCCGGGCCAGTTTGCAGCCGTGACCCGGACGGAACGGACGACGAGACGGTTAGGCTCGATATAGCGCGCATAGCCATAGACGAGCAGGGCAGCAAACGCGATCAGGAGCACGGCGCGGAAGAGTCGTTTCATCGGATTCCTAAAAGGCCCAGCCGAATTTCAACAGTTCGATGTCAATGATAAACTTGCCGTCGTCGTTGTTGAAAGAGGCGATATTGCCCCAGTCACTGTGAAAAATGTCGTTGCGGCCGGTGATATAGCGGCCGAAGCTGAAGCTGCAACCCCAGTAGGGGCCCTTGTAGGAAAATTTGCGGTAGCCCATACCGATGCCGATGCCGAGCTTGTCCTGGGTTGTGTGGATGTCGGTGCTGCGGAGTGGTTCAGTATGCCAGGGGCCATCTTCGCCTTCATATCCTTCCAGATGGGCGAAGCGGGCGAATCCGCTCATATAAAAACCGTTGCGGGTATTGCCGAGGAAATAGCGGTAGTGGCAGTCAAGCGTCCATTCTTGCAGATTCTTCGCATCCTCGGGATTGGCGAAATAGAAAGGAAAGGCGATTTCAGCGTTCCGGTCCACATCGAACAGGGAAAAGCTGCCGCTGAGGGTGACATCCTCGTCGATGATCAGGGCGCGAAAGAAATTGAACTCGACGCCGAACCTTTTACCTGCCAGGGGCTCGTTCCTGATCTCGCCATACATGCGCTTCTGCAGCTCATAGACCGAGTCGATTTTGGCATCCGTCGCGAGGCTGTCTGCGACCTCCTCCTGGGCGGACGCGGGTGCAGGAAACTGACTGCTGACCAGCAGGGCGAGAAGAGCAAGCGTGGATAATTTCATAACGCCTCCTTGAAGAAATCTCCACTCTCTGATACGTTGCCACTGCCGAAAAGTTCACATTGAATGATCAGTGCGCCATGCCCGTGGCCGGTCCCTTGCTCTCCCGGGTGAAAGAGAGGCCGAAAAAGATGGCGGCCAGGCAGAGATAGGCGAGAGCGAACTGATTGGGCACCTGCTGCGCCATGCCGGTGAGCTGCCATGGCAGGTACATCGAGCCATCGGGCATGGCCGAATGGATGACGCCGAACCATGAGAAGATGGCCAGATTGAGCAGATAGAGGGCCGAGATCCTGAGGCGGCGGTCGATCAGCTCGGCCAGAAAGGCCCCCCAGAGCATGGCGGTGACGATAAAGCCGTTGCCGAGGGCGGTGATGACCTGCAGTTCCGGCAGGGCCTTGCCGGGGGCGGTCATCAGTTCGTTGAATTTCTCCGCCGGAATCGGTTCCGGGGTGCCCATTTTGATTGCCAGCAGGCGCAGGACGGTCGGGAAAAAGGCAAAGGCGACGGCCGGGGCGTGACGCTTGGGCACGGCCTGGAAGGCCTGGGCGATGATATCAAAGGCGACGAAGACCAGGATCGGGGCGAGGACTGCGCGCGGGATGAGTTCGATGATGAAGGAGACGTAGCCGAGCATGCCGCCGAGTCCGACGAAGATACCGGTTAGGAGGGTGTAGCCGGCGTGTGAGCCCATGTTCTTGTAGGCGGGCTGGCCGATGTAGGGGGTCGACTGGGCGACGCCGCCGCACATACCCGCCACCAGGGTGGCCAGGGCTTCAGTGAGCAGGATGCTGCGGGTGTTGTAATCATCGCCGGCGACGCGGGCGCTCTCGGTTACATTGATGCCGCCGACCACGGTGAGGATGCCGAAGGGGATGGCCAGGGGCAGGTACTTCACCGCCGGGGCCAGACCTTTCAAAAAGTCAAGTGTCGGCAGGGGCAGGCCGAGGTGCAGGTCGAGCGGTGGCGGGCCGGCGTAGGTGCCGCCGGCGAGACCGAGCGGCCCGAGGATATAATAGACGGCCGTGCCGATCAGGACCGAGGCGAGGACGCCCGGGAATTTGCCCGGCAGAGGGATGCCGGCGACCAGGGTGTAGAAGATGAGGCCGAGGGCGATCAGGCCGACCACCGGCATGCCGAAGATGTCGATCAGGGGGGTTACGCCGATCAGGCCGAGGCCGATGCCGGCCAGGGAGCCGAGCAGGCCGGCCTGGGGGACGATCTTTTGCACCCATCTGCCGAGGAACGAAAAGATCAGTTTGACCACGCCCATGAACATCATCGTCGCCATGCCGATGTACCAGGTCATCATGGCGGCGTCGCGCTCGGAATAGCCCTCCGCCTTGAGGCCGATGAAGGCCGGACCGAGCACGACCAGGGCGATCCCGATGGTCGAAGGGGTGTCGAGGCCGAGGGGCATGGCGGTGACATCGCTCTTGCCGCTCTTTTTGGCCAGCCGGAAGGCCATCCAGGTGTAGACCAGGTCGCCGAAGAGGACGCCGAAGGCCGTGCCCGGCAGCATGCGGGTGTAGACGATGTCCGCGGGATATTTAAAGGCGAAGATAAGGATGCCGGCGAGGAACGAAAGCACGGTCAGGTTGTCGAACATCAGGCCGAAAAAACCATTGATGTCGCCGGTGACGAACCAGCGGTATCTGGACGTTTCACTCTTGTTCATGGATCCTGCTTCTCCTTAATTGGTCAGAATGCCGGCGATGGCCGCGGTCATCCAGGTGGCGATGGTGCCTCCCAGCACCGACTTGAGCCCGAGCCGGGCGATATCGCTGCGGCGGTTCTCCATCAGGGGACTCAGGCCGCCGATCTGGATGGCGACCGAGGCGAAATTGGCAAAGCCGCAGAGGGCATAGGTGGCGATGACGATCGATTTGGTCGAGAGTTGGCCGGCGGCGACGACATCGGACATCTTGAGATAGGCGACGAATTCGTTGACCGCCAGTTTGATCCCCATCAGACTGCCGACATCGAGGGCCTCTTTCCAGGGGACGCCGATGATCCAGGCGATGAACTGGAAGACCAGGCCGAAGAGGAGCTCAAGGTTGAGGGGCTTGTTAAAGTGCTCCATGAGCACGCCATTGAGGCCGGTGGAGCTGCCGATGAAGCCGAGCAGGGCGTTGATGAGGGCGATCAGGGCGATGAAGGCGATGAGCATGCCGCCGACGTTGAGGGCGAGACGCAGGCCGTCGCCGGCGCCGCCCGCGGCCGCCTCGATGACGTTGCCGCTGCTCTTCTCCACCTTGAGCTTGACTGTGCCCATGGTCATCGGCTCGGCGGTCTCGGGGACGAGCATCTTGGCCACCACCAGGGTGGCGGGAAACGCCATGATCGAGGCTGCGAGCAAATGGCCGGCGAAAAAGAGCTGGGACTGGTCGACCGGCACCCCCTGCGCCTTGGCCATGGCGATGCCCAGCATCTGCATATAGGCCCCCAGCACGCCGCCGGAGATGTGCGCCATACCGCTGGCCATGATGGTGTAGAGCTCCGACTCGGTCAGGCTCGACAGATAGGGGCGGATCACCAGGGGCGCCTCAGTCTGGCCCATGAAGGTATTGGCCGCCACGTCGAGGGTTTCCGCCCCGCTGGTTTTCATAAAGCGCTGCATCACCCAGGCCATGCCCTTGACGATCCACTGCATGATGCCGAGGTGATAGAGGACGGCCATAAAGGCGGCGAAGAAAATGATGGTCGGCAGCACCTGGAAGGCGAAGATCACGCCGAGGCTGCCCTCGCCGCTGCCCCTGCCCAGGGGGCCGAAGACGAACTGGGCTCCGTCGGCGGCAAAGCTGAAGAGGGCGACGAAGAGGCCGCTGATCCAGGCGAAAATGTCTCGGCCGATCGCGGTCTTGATCACCAGAATGGCGAAGGCGAACTGGAGCAGAATGCCGATCAGGACCAGCTTCCAGTCGATGGCTTTCTTATTGGTGGAGAAGAGAAAAGCGAGAAAAGTGACGAAGAGCAGGCCGAGCAGGCCGTGCAAAATCGGGATCATAGCCGTGGCGCTCCTTTTTGGCGGTTAAGGGGTTGATGGGCGCCGTAATATAGAAAAGTTTTTTCAAGGATGCAAAAGTTTTCCCCGGGGGGGCGGGACAGGTGACGGTTGGTGCACGGGGCTATGGCAGTTGCGGCTGCTGACGGGGTGCCGGGGGATTTTTCTGCCCGTTTTCGGCGCCGATGTGGCGGGGCTGCCAGTTCTTGCCGTCCCATTCATCGATGACCTCCAGCCGGGCACGGTCGGCGGCACTGAATTCACGGCCAAAGATATCGCGGAAGCGGGCGAGAAAACGGTCGGGCGGATCACTGAAATCGATCGGTTCCAGACTGGTCGAGAATGTGTACCTGTACATCAGGAATTCGCCAAGGCTTCCCGTGGCGGTCTTGACCATGCCGTTATTGGCGAGATGGACGCGCACAAGCTCGCCCAGGAGATCGATAAGTGCTACGGTGTCCCGGTAAGCGCCGGGCTCCCAGAAGGGGGAGGCGGGAAAGCGGTAGAGCCGGAGGTGGCGGGCGGGAGCTATTCCCCTCAGGGTGTATTCGGGCTTGCTCTGCGGAGAGGCCCCCTGCATGTCGTCAGGATCGAAAACAGCCAGCCGCGCCCGGCCCTCCTCATTGCCGTATAACCCGGCGATGATCTCCATACGGCCATCGCGGTTGACATCATGCGTTGTGATGGCAGGAATATGACCTGAATTCCAGTAGGATCCGCGCAGGCTGCCCTTGCTGTCGATCAAAACCAGGCTGGAGGCAAAGGTATGTATGGAGCCAATGGAAAAGAGGATCATTTTGGGCTGGTCAGGTTTGATGTGGAAACTCAGGAGGGGGCTGAAGTAAAAGTGATCCGCGATTTGTTCTCCGCCCAGGCTCTCCAGCGGCCGGGAGAGTTTGATGGGCGGCCAGAGGGCGCGGCCGCGGTAATCATAGCCGAAGAGAATGCCGCACTGTTCGAGGTGCGAATTTTCGTTGAGGCCGAAGAGCACTTCGCGCCGGCCGTCGCCGTCCAGATCATCGATGAGCAGCTGCACAGCCCGGGAATTATCGCGGTCGCTGGTGGGCATGGTGAATCCCAGTTGGTGCGACCAGAGCCGCTTTCCGGCCTGGTTTTTAAAGATTATCTCATCAGAGGATACTTCGGCCAGCGCCGGCTGGGGGTCGCGCCACCACTGCAGGGCTGGCACGGTGGCAAAGAGCAGTCCCAATGCCGCGGCTGCCGCAATGCCGGTGAGGAGGATTTTATGCCGGCTACGGCGCAGGGCGGCCAGGGCGCGCTGCGGCACGGCTGGTTTATGATCTGCAATCAGATTGCGGTCCTGCAGGGCCTGCTGCAGGGTCTCCAGGGGCTGCAGCAGCAGGCGCCGGCGGGGATACCGCTGCTCGAGCGCGGCGAGCAGCGGCCAGGCCTCAGCCAGGTTGGCCGCCGGCAGGAAGAGGCGTTCTACCGGGGAGAAAAAGGCGGCGCGGATCTTGGCGCTGAGGGTGCGGCTGTCGACGGCGGTCACGGTGCCGTCGGGGCGGATGCCGCCGGTCACTGCTGCGGAGGCCGCCAGACGCACGACCTCTGCGCGGTAGTGGCGGTTGCGGCTGGTGACCCAGGCCAGCAGGGCGGCCGCCAGGCCGAGAGAGGTGCCGCTGATTTCCGCTGATTTATCCGGCAGGGAGTAATGGACGGCATAAAAGCGCTGGGCCGTGCTCCCGGGCATATGCGCCCGCGCCGCCAGCAGGCCATCCTGAAGCGTGTAATAAATGGCCTGGCGGCCGAAGCCGGCCCGGTTGTTGATCAGGGCAGAATCTTCATCGGCGTCGGATGGCCGTTCCTGCGCTTCGGCGTAGAGCGGGAGCATCCTGCCGGCGGGTTCGGCGCCGGGATCAATAATTGAGCTGTCGTCAATGAGCAGAACCTGGAGTTCGTGGGCGGAGTCCTGCCCTTCCCGGTTCCGCAGTAAGGTCAGCAGCTCCTCTCCGAACGGAAGGGGAGCCTGAGCAGCCAGTCTGCGGGCCGCTTCCAGGCGGGAGGGTTGGGTCGCAGTCTCTTCCGGAATGCTGATGCCGAGCAGCCGGGCGGCAAGGTGCTCGTCGGCGGCGTATAGGGCATTAAGAATGGCGGTCAGGCGAATCGCGTGTTCAGCCGCATCGATGGCGTCCGGATTCTCCGGGGCGGAGGACTTGAACAGATCGGCCACTTTCAGCCAGAGGCACAGCTCCGCGGGGTCGCAGCTGCAGCCGGTCAGCCCCTGCGACAGCGGCAGGAGGAAGGGGCTGAACTGCAGATAGTAAGAGCGCATGGCGGATTGATTTGAAAATCCGGCGACGGCGAGAAAAAAAGAGAAGAAACGGCTGCGTTTGCCTTCGAGGGAGGCGTCACTGTGCAGAATGTCGGCGAGCTGGAGCGCGCTGGTCTCGAGCTCGAGCAGGGATGGGGTGTGATTTGCGGGCATGTCAGTAGATATGAATTTTCAGCATCTCTTCATCCGGCTCAACCTGCAGCAGGGCGGCGCCCGCGTGGGTTTTTACCGGGAGGATGCGTTTGCTGGTGATGCCGACTATGTCCAGTTCCGCCGTGTCAGGCGCTGAGGCTTCACCTGTGCAGGTGATGATGTAGCGGGTGCCCTCCGGCTGGCATTCGATGGTCAGGTCGATTTCCGCCAGGGGATGGCCGGGCAGAACGATCCGCCGTTTTTGCTCCCGGTCTTCAGGCACAGGCATGGTCTGTGCGAGGTTGCAGATACCGCGGGGCGTGCTGAGCTCCATCTTGCTGAAGCGTCTCTCCGGTTGTTCGCCAAAGTCGAGGCAGCCATGATGGTCCGGGTATCCGGTCAGGAAACCGTCATCGAGCGTCACTTTCAGACCTTCGGCGATCTGGCCCGTGTCGGCAATGAGATAGAGGGTGAGGTGGCGGGTCCGGCGATGAAAGAGCAGCCGGCCGATCATGCCGGCTTTAGCATTGGCGAAACTGGAGACGAAATAGGAGTCGTCTGGCTGCTCCCCCTGGGCAGCCAGACGCGGAGATGTGGAAACTCCCTGCGCGCCGGTTTGCAGTGGCAGCAGCCTGATGGTTCGGGCGGCTGATGAAGCCGGGCTTGCCGGGAAGGCATGCGAGGAAGCGGACAAGGGTGAAAGCGTGGCCTGATGCAGAATGGTGAGCGCCAGATAACGCTCGCGGCAGCGGTCACAATGAAAAAGGTGTCCCCATCCTGTTTCGTCGCTTGCTGCCTCCCCCCAGACCATTTTTTCAATTTGTTGTTCAGTAAAACATACCATGCTGTCAGCCTTTTACGGACCTCATGCAATACTATTATAGGCACATCGGTCCGGTTTTCAGAAAAATTGTTCAATTTTTTTTTGCATTTTCTGCCTGAATATCCGCAGCAGATAATCAAAGATCGTGAAGATTTTTTTCGGATCGGTCATGGGCAGTCCCTCCGGCCAGTGCGCAGCGATCAGGGTGCGGTCTCCGTTCTCTGATTCCTGTTCCAGCAGGCAGCGGCTGCGCGCGAGCAGGGCGTTATAGAGGGCCAGACCTTCGGCCGGGGTGATTTTCCCGCTGCGGAGATAATTTCCAATCAGCTCCTCGCGAATTTGCGCCAGGGTTTGTTCGAAGAGCCGGCTGTAGACAGCCCACTCGGGTTCCTCTTCCGGCGGGAGAGCGGGCGCAGCTCCGGCGGCGGTCCGTCTGTAGGTGCGGATGATGCGGGTGATGTCCGCCACGGCGATCCAGACCGGCCGTCCGCTTTTTGCGGCCAGTTCGGCATAGAGGCTGGCCAGTGCCGGGCCGAGCTGCCGGTGATCAATCAGCAGTCGTCCCAGCATGGCGGCGACGGTCTGAGGATCCGGCTGGTAGTAAGCCGCGGCAGTCTCCTGCCGGGAGAGAATGTACCAGCCGCCGATCTCACGCTTCAAGGTCAGGCCGGGATTTTTTCTCACGGCCTGGATCACATTGCGCCACAATTTGGCCCCCTCAGGATCGCGCTGGCGGAAGAGGCGGATGGCATGCTGCCGGGTCAGGCGGGTGATGAGGCGGATCAGGGCACTATAGATTTCTTCTGTGGGGCGGCCGGCGGCGAAGAGCGGTGCGAAATAGGCGGTCAATTTGGGGAAGCGGCGGGGTTCGCTCTGCTGAAAGAGTTCCGCGATGCAGTCTGAGGCCAGGAGGTCGTATTCCACTTCGCGGCCGGTCTCGCGCAGATGTTTGCCGCAGCGTTCGAGCATGCGCAGATGGGCGGCACTCAGGGCCTGGGCTGCACGAATCACCTCATCGGCTTCCTGCTGGGAGGCGGCGCCGGCGCAGACGCGTTCCAGCTTGCTGATCAGCAGTACAACGCGGTCATCCTGGCTCGCCATCTGCTCCCTGAAGGTAAGAGAAACCGTCTCCCGCTAGGTCCGCTTCACTGCCCCCGGGCGGTTGCAAGAACCTTTCAATATAAGTCTTTCGGCGAAAAAACAAAATAATTTTTTCCGGCGGGGCACGGTGCACAGAAAACTATCCTCTTGACTTTTTGCCGTGAATTGTCAATATTCTTGCAGGGGATCACCGCATAACCGCCAGAGCGGGAAAGGGAGCGGAAGATGGAAACAAGACCACCGACATTGGAAGATGTGCTGCT
>JAKQKF010000345.1 GCA_029560815.1 bacterium | reverse complement strand
CCCGGTTTCACCATCGATCTGGCGGAGAACGGACGAGTTGGCTGGGAGAAGATCCAGCAAAAGAGCTATGACATGGTCCTGGTCGACCTGATGATGCCGGAGATGGGCGGGCTCGAGGTGCTCGAGAAGGTCCAGGCCCATAACGACCAGATCATCACCATCATCATCACCGGCTTTGCTACCATCGAGACCGCAGTGGATGCGATGCGCAAGGGGGCCTATGACTATCTGCCCAAGCCCTTCTCTCCGGAGGAGCTGCGCACCAAAATCCGCCGCGGCCTGGAAAAACGCTGGCTGCTGCTGGAAGCGGAGGAGCTTCGTCGGGAACGCGACCGCAATCTGCTCGAGTTGTCGAATGAAAAATCGCGCACCATGACTCTGATCAACTGCATGAGCGAGGGGCTGATAGCCACCAACCGCGCCGGACAGATCGTGCTCATGAATCCGGCCGCCCAAAAGCTTCTCAATCTGCCGCCGGCGAATACGGTCGGCTCTACCGTTGAGGGGCTGCTCGGCAATCCTGATCTCGAAAAGCTTATCGCCGGCGAGCTCGAGACGGCGGCCCGGACGGCCACGGTGACCAGCAAGGAGTTCGCCGTTGCGGAGGAGCGCTTCCTCCAGTCCAATACCGCCCCCCTGCACGATGACAAGGGTGAGGTCTGGGGCACTGTCACGGTGCTGGTTGACATCACTGAGGATAAGAAACTCGACCAGCTCAAGAGCGATTTCGTCAGCCTCGTCAGCCATGAACTCAAGTCGCCGGTGGCGGCCATCGCCGGCTATCTCAATCTCATCATCGACGGACTCACGGCCGGCAATCCGCAGAAAGAGCGGGAGATTATCCTCCGTTCTCGCGACAAGGCCGACAGCCTGCTCATGCTGATCAACGACCTGCTCGACATGTCGCGTGCGGAGCGCCGAGGTGCGGCCAAGGTGAAAGAGCTGCTCTCCCTGGCGCCCGTTCTGGAGGAGACCCTGCAGTTCTACCAGAATGAGGCTGCAGCCAAGTCACTCTCGGTTGCGATTCAGGGGGTGGAGAACCTGCCACAGGTGGTCGGTAACCGGGACGATCTCGCCCGCCTCTTCGCCAATCTGGTCAGCAATGCCATCAAGTATACCCCGGAGAGGGGGGAGGTAAGGGTGACGGGGAAAAAGCGCGACGGCCATATCGAGGTGGCCGTCAGCGATACCGGTATCGGCATTTCCAAAGAGGAGATCCAGAAGGTTTTTGGCGAGTTCTTCCGTGCACGGAACGCCCTGGCGCACAAGATCTCCGGCACCGGCCTCGGGCTGGCCATCTGCCGCCGCATCGTCGACGACCATCACGGCCAGATCGCCGTCGAGAGCGAAATCAACAAGGGCTCCACCTTTCGCGTCATTCTGCCGGTCCCCACCGGCCAGTGAAACCGCGTCTCAACGCACATCCCTTGCAGAAGGAAGATGAGCATGCAACTGCGCCAAATCATCCAAACGATGGAGCTGAAGGTACTCAGCGGTGATCCCGATCAGCCGGTGGAGGTCGGCATGGCCTACATCTCCGACATCCTGAGTGATGTCATGGCCAGGGGTGTCAAGGGGGCGATCTGGATCACCAACCAGACCCACATGAATGTCATCGCCATCTGCTTTTTCAAAAGCCTGGCCGCTGTGATCCTGCCCGATGGCCTCGAACCGGACGAGTCCGTGCTCAGCAAGGCGCGGGAGAAGAGTATACTGGTCCTGTCCACCACCTCCTCCGCATTCGAGGTGGCGGGCCGTTTGTACGCCCTGGGCCTGCGCGGCCTTTAAGCCGAAGATCCTGTCAGCAGAGGAGAGCAAAGATGGCCAACCTTTTTCTTGCCCATGAGATTGTCGCGATGAACGTGACCGAGGAGCATAACGGGGCCGCCTTTTACGAAGCCCTCGCTCAGAGCGCCGAGAGTGCCGCCCTGCGCACAGCCGCTGCCGCCATCGCCCGCCAGGAAAGGACCCATGAAGAGCGCTTCGCCCGGCTGGCGGAGAGCCTTGAGCAGCAGCCATCGGCGGAGAGCTATGCCGGAGAATACGAGGCCTACGTCGAGCAACTCTGGCAGAACAAGATGTTCACGGACGAACAGGATGCCATCGACACCGCCACCAGTCTGGATGACCTCGCTGCAGTCGAGTTCGCCATGCAGACTGAAGAAGCGACCCTGAACCTCCTGCGCCAGCTCGTCAGGGAGATCGATCCCCGCGATCTCCCCGTCGTGCAGGAGACCATCACCGAGGAGGAGGCCCACCTCGATCAGCTGCGCCTGGTCCTGCACCAGCTGCGTACATGAGCCCTCGATCCGCTGCATAAAAGATTTGCCCCCTTGCAAAAAAATTCCTATCTTGGACATCCCCGGCGGCGCTGCCCGGATCAACGGGCCGCTGCCGCTGCGGTCAAAGCCGCATCACAAACTGACCTGACTCCAGACTAAAAAAAGAGAGAATTGCATGCGCAGTCGAATTGGTCTGTTTTTTATGTCACTCCTGCTCAGCGCAACCCTCCTCAGCGGGCAGGAACTGCTTCTGCAGGATGGAGATGTGGTCGTCACCCTCGGCAACAGCATCACAGAGCTGGGCGAGGGGCCGACCGGCTACGTCGATCTCATGCGCAAGGCCCTCAGCGTTCTCTATCCCGAGCGCCGCATCTATTTCGTCAACGCCGGCATCAGCGGCCACAAATCCACCGATATGGCGGAGCGTTTTCAGCGCGACGTGCTCGATCAACAGCCCGACTGGGTGACCATCAGCGTCGGCGTCAATGATGTCTGGCACGGTTTTCTCGCGAAGGAACGGGGCTGGAACCTCTCTTCAGTGCCCTTGCCGCTCTATCGGGAAAAGGTGAGCGAGATGGTACGCCGCGCCCAGGCGCACAAGATCAGGGTTGCTCTTTTCACCACCACGGTAATCAGGGAGAAGCTCGACTCGCCCGAAAATCTCGCTCTCCTCCCCTATATTCGGGTCCTGCGCGAGATCGCCAAAAAGGAAAATTGCCTGCTCATTGATATGGACGCCGCTTTCCGCGCCGTATTGGCCCCCCTCCAGAAACCGGGCATGAGCAGCCAGGGCGTGCTCACTTTCGACGGCGTCCATATGCTGCCCGCTGGCGATGAGCTGATGGCCAAAACCGCGCTGTCGGCCTTCGGGGTGCCCTCTCTCCGGATCGAGCAAGGAAGGAGCCTGATCGAAGCAGCGGTGAAAGCCGAGATTGAAAGTCACGATAAATCCCTGGCGCGCTATGCCGAGGGCAATGCCGAGGCGGGGGCCCCGTGTGAAGGGGAGAAGCGCGTGGTTTTTTATGGATCCTCCTCGGTGGACATGTGGAACCTGCCGAAGGATTTCCCCGGGGTACCGATCCTCAACCGCGGCATCGGCGGGGAATCGACTCATCAGTTCTGGCTGCGCTACCGCCAGGATGTCGCCGCGCTCAAGCCGTACGGCATGATCTTCTTCTGCGGCAGCCTCAACGACATGTGGCCGGACAAGCGCATGCACATGGCGGAAACCCGGGCCAATATCGCCCGCGTCGCCCGCATGGCCGCCGGCCAGGGCATCAAGGTCGCCATCGGGGCGATCATGCCGGTCAATGACTATATTCCAGGCAAGGATGAGATGCTCGCCACCCATCCCGTTGACCGCATTCAGGAACTGAACCGCTGGATCGGGAAGCTTTGCACGGAGAACGGTTACGAGTACGTCGATTTTTACACCGTCGTGGCTGACAGTGTCGGCAAACTGCGCAAAGAGTTCACTCATGACGGCATGCATTGCAACCCCGCGGGCTATGCCGCCTGGAAGCCACTCGTCACCGATCTTCTGAAAAAATGGCAGGTCATCCCCTAACTCAGGAGCCTTATGAAGACCCAATTTCCGCGCACCTTCTGGACGGCCAACACCATCGAACTCTTTGAGCGCGGGGCCTATTACGCCATCGCCTCGTTTGTCGTCATCTATCTCAACGAAACCCTGGGCATGGCCCCGACCAAGGCCACCTTTCTCAATGGCACACTGCTTTGGGGACTGGTCTACTTTCTCCCCATCCTCAGCGGAACCCTTGCCGACCGCTTCGGCTTCAAACGCTCCCTGGCGGTAGCCTTTGTCCTCATCTCGCTCGGCTATCTGACCATGGGCACCCTGCAGCAGTTCTGGCCGGCCCTGCTTGGCCGTGAGGCTGGGCTGGTCGATTACACTATTCCGGTCGTCTTCGGCATCCTCCTCATCGGCATCGGTGGCAGCGTGGTCAAACCCTGCATCTCCGGCACGGTGCAAAAGACCTCCGGCGTCAACACCACCCTCGGCTTCGCCATCTTTTATATGGTGATCAACATCGGCTCGATGTTCGGCCGCACGGTCTCCTACTTTGTGCGTACTCATTACGGCATCCCGGCTATCTTCAGTTATGTCGCCACCCTTTTCGCTTTCATCGGACTGCTGGTCGTACTTTTTGTCTACCGCGAGCCCCAGTACCAGCAGCCGCTCACGGAGGGGACCCTGCAAAAGCCGAAGACCATCGGCCAGGCCCTCAAAGGGATGTTCATGGTGCTCGGCAATATCCGCTTCGTCTTTTTTCTGGTTGTAATCAGCTTTTTCTGGTTCATCTATGTGCAAATCTACAACCTCATCCCCCTCTACCTGCGCTTTGTGGACAAGGATGCCCCGGTCGAACTCTACACCCTGATGAATCCGGTGATGATCGTCTGTTTTCAGCTCCTGATCACCCGCTTTTCGAAATCGTGGTCGCCCCTCAAGTCGATCATGGCCGGCGTTGGTGTCACGGTGGTTGGCATGCTGCTCAACATCATTCCCAGCCTGGCCAACGGCGGTGCCCTGCACTCTATTTCCATCGGCGCCTTTGCCATGCCCCTGGCCGGCATCTTCATTCTGGGTTCCATCGCCTCGATGGCGATCGGCGAGATGTTCGCCTCGCCGCGCATCTATCAATACATCGGGGCTATCGCTCCGAAGGGGCAGGAGGGACTCTATCTCGGCTATGCCAATCTGCCGATGGCCCTGGGCACTATCGTCGGCGCCCCTCTCGGCGGTATAATGTTCGAAACCCTGATCAAGAATCCCGCTGCACAGGGGCTGCCCACACGCGCCCCCGTCATGTGGATCCTGGTTGCCTCCATGGGGGTGCTCTCGATGGCAGGGCTCTGGCTCTATGATCGTTATCTTGTTAAAAAATAGCAAATGAGGAGAATCATGAAAAAAAGCGCAATCCTGTGTCTCTGCCTGGCCGCCTTCCTGCCGGCCCTGCTTGGCGCGGCTGAAGCCCCGGTCCTCATGCCGGTGCCGGAAAAAATGACCCTGGCTGAGGGCCAGTATCGTCTCGATGCTTCTTTCACCCTGGCGATAGAGGGTCAGGCCGATCCGCGCCTTTACAGCGGCGTGACGCGCATGCTGCGCCGCCTCAGCGGCCGCACTGCGCTCTTTATGCCCCAGGATGTCATCACCCCGCAGACACGCGCTGAAAATCCGGGTCTGGTCATCACCTGCCAGCGCCCTGGCAAGGTCGCCCTCGGCGAGGATGAGTCCTACGAGCTGACAGTCACACCGGCGAGGATTGAACTGCACTGTGTCACCGATCTCGGCGGTCTGCATGGCCTCGAGACCCTGCTCCAGCTGCTTCAGGCGGATGAAAAGGGCTTTTTCTTCCCCGCGCTCTCCATCCAGGACAAGCCGCGCTTTCCCTGGCGCGGCCTGATGATCGACGTCTGCCGTCACTGGCTGCCGATGGAGGTGGTCAAACGCAACCTCGACGGCATGGCCGCCGTCAAAATGAACGTTCTCCATTTGCATCTCTCCGAGGACCAGGGGTTCCGCGTCGAGAGCAAGCTCTACCCTAAACTTCACCAGCTCGGCTCCGACGGCTTTTACTACACCCAGGCCGAGATCAAAACGATTATCGCCTACGCCGGCGAACGCGGCATTCGCGTTTACCCTGAATTCGACATGCCCGGCCATACCACGGCCTGGTTCGTCGGCCATCCCGAGCTGGCCAGCGCCCCCGGCCCCTACACCATCGAGCGGCGCTGGGGTGTCTTCGACCCAACCATGGATCCAACCAAAGAGAGCACCTATAAATTTCTCGACAGGTTTCTTGGCGAGATGGCCGCCCTGTTTCCCGATCCCTATCTCCATATCGGCGGGGATGAGAACAATGGCAAGCAGTGGAATGCCAATCCGGCCATCCAGGCCTTTATGAAAAAGAACAACCTCAAGGACAACCATGCCCTTCAGGCTTATTTCAACTCGCGCCTGCTCAGGATATTGACCAAACACGGCAAGCGGATGGTCGGCTGGGATGAGATCCTCCACCCGTCGATGCCGAAAAACATTGTTATCCATTCCTGGCGCGGGCCGGATTCCCTGGTCCAGGCCGCCCGGAGGGGCTACCAGGGTATTCTTTCCAATGGCTATTATATCGACCTCATCCAGCCCGCTTCCTATCATTATCTCATCGATCCGGTTCGACCTGACGCGCAGTTGACGCCGGAGGAACAGGCGAGAATCCTAGGCGGCGAGGCCACCAGCTGGGCGGAGCTGGTCACCCCCGAAACCGTCGATTCGCGCATCTGGCCGCGTACAGCCGTGATCGCCGAACGCCTCTGGTCGCCTGCTTCTGTGCGGGATTTGGACGATATGTACAGGCGCATG
>JAKQKF010000338.1 GCA_029560815.1 bacterium | reverse complement strand
ATGGTTCCCAGGGCATCGGATCGTGAGGACCTGTGCCAGGAGATCTTTTTGCGCATCTATCGCAGTCTCGGTGAATTCCAGTACAAGTCCAGATTCTCAACCTGGGTGGCTGCGGTCGCCCACAACACCTGCATCAACTATCTCCAGAAAAAGCGCGTGCCCCTCTATCAGGATCTGGCGGCCGGCAGTGAAGAGGAGGACGAGGAGGTGCGCAGGGTGGAATGGGTGCCCGCAACCGAGGCCTCGCCGCTGGCGCGCGCCGAGGCGGGCGATCTGCGCGAAACCCTGCAGCGTGAAATCGAAGCGCTGCCCCTGCACTACCGCACCATCCTGACCCTTTTTCATCTCGAAGAGATGAACTATGCCGAAATCGGCGAGATCACCGGCCTTCCCGAGGGCACAGTCAAAAATTATCTTTTTCGTGCGCGGCGTGTTCTGCGCGACCGCCTCACCGCGCACTATCCTGTGGAGGCAACATCATGACGGACCATCTGCGCGATGCGGAACTGCAGCTCTATCTCGACCACCAGCTGGCGGACAGAGCCAAACTCGACCATCTCCGCGGCTGTCCCTTTTGCCAGGAGCGGCTTGACGCCTATGAGCCCCTCTTCGCCGCCCTTACATCCGCACCGGCATGGCAGCCCTCTCCGGCCCTGCCCGAAAAGGTGATGCGCAAGATCAGACGGGATACCCTCGGCCCGCTCCATGAAAACCTGCTCCACTCCATCCTGATCATCGGCGGGCTGATCATGGCCTTGAGCCTCTCCTTGCCCTATCTGCGGCCGGCGGAGTACGTGGAAGAGGCGCGCAAAATGAGACTGCCGGAAATTAACCTCTCCTGGGAGTGGCTCAGGGAGCTCAATTTTCTGCCCCGCCTCGCCGAGATGAGCAACCGCATTGCCCTTCCCGTCAATTCGATTCTGATGTTCGCCGGTGCGCTATTGCTCGTGCTGCTTGCGGACCAGCTCATCACCTTCGCCCGGGGCCATCAACCGCCCCGCAGCAGATAAATTCACCGCCCCGGCCGAGGCCCCTCCGCCGGGGCTTTTTTTATTTGCCCGGCCGCAGACCCCGGGCCGAGCATATTTTCCTTGATTCTTAATCCCGTTTTTGATATACTTGACCACAAGAGCGGAAATACTGACCAGGAGAACCGGACATGAAGGCTTTTTCCTATCTGACAGCCAAGGGGGAACCCCGCATCGGCGTGCAGTCTCCCCAGGGGCTGCTCAATTTCACCCAGCTCTGGGGCTACTTCAAGGAGCTGAAGAATTTTCCCCGGGCTCCGGAGCTGCCTTTTCTCCAGCTCATGGTCGAACTGGACTATTTTTCGGAGGAGACCTTCGCCGAGGTCATCGCCACGGTCGGGGAGTATCGCAGCCTCGATGACCTCATCATCAGGGAGCCCTTCAGCTGGCAGCTGCCCGTTCAGCGCCCGACCAAGATCCTCTGTCTCGGTCGCAACTATCGCGCCCACGCCGCCGAGCTCAACAACACCGTTCCGGAAGCCCCGATGTACTTCGCCAAGGTGCCCTCGAGCCTGCTCCCCCATCAGGGCAGTATCCGCATCCCCGCCGGCGTCGGCCGCGTCGACCACGAACTCGAACTCGCCCTGGTGATCGGCAAGCGCGGCGCCAACATCCCCGAGGCCAAGGCGATGGAGCATGTCGCCGGCTATACCATCGCCAACGACGTCACCGCCCGCGAGATGCAGCGCGAGGAGCAGAAGAAGGGTAAACCCTGGACACTGGCCAAGGGAATGGACACCTTTTGCCCCCTCGGTCCCTGGCTGGTACCGGCCGGCAGCGTGGCCGATCCCCACAACCTCACCCTCGAACTCAAGGTCGACGGCGAGGTGCGCCAGAAGGGGAGCACTGCGGACATGGTCTACAAAATCCCCGAGCTGATCGCTTATATCTCCCGGTTCATGACCCTCGAACCCGGGGACCTTCTTCTGACCGGCACCCCGGAGGGGGTGGGCCCGATCCTGCCCGGCAACCGCATCGAGGGCACCATCGCCGAGCTTGGCACCCTGGAGAACGGGGTGGTCCAGGGAGGATCCAACTGATGTCCGGCCCCTTCGCCCCCTACGGCCCCGATTTCGGCCGGCTGCGCACCACCCTGCTCGGCGGCAAAGCGGACCGCGTCCCGCTCATGGAGCTCGGCATCGACGAGGGCGTCATGGGCCAGTTTCTCGGCCGCCCCCTGCAGAATCTGCAGGACAAGATCGATTTCTACCGTCTGGCCGGCTACGATTACATCAAGCTCGCTCCGGTCATCGATATGAATCCCGGGGCGGCGGCGCCGAAGGACGGCCAGCGCCGCTCAGAAGCCACGGCCCTGGACCGCGCCCGCAACTGGGGCACCGAGAGCAAGGGGGCCATCACCACCTGGGAGGAGTTTGAACGCTTCCAGTGGGCCGAGGTGACCGATGCCGCCTTCCGCTGGTTCGATGAGGCGGAGAAGATCATGCCCCCCGAAATGCGGGTGATCGGTCAGTACGGCGATATCTTTACTTTCACCTGGGAGTTCATGGGTTTTGAGACCTTTTCCTATGCCCTGGTCGAGGATCCCGCGCTGGTGGAGGCCGTCTTCGAGCGGGTCGGCACTATCATCCATGCGCTGTTTGAGCGCATGGCGCAGTATGA
>JAKQKF010000336.1 GCA_029560815.1 bacterium | reverse complement strand
CTCAACAAGGGCGAGTTCGTCGGCCGCGATGCCCTGCTGCAGATCAAGGCCGCCGGCCTCAAACGCAAACTGATCGGTTTCGACATGCCCGGCCGCGCTTTCCCGCGCCACGGCTATGCCATCTACTCCGGCGGCGAACGCGTCGGCGTCGTCACCAGCGGCACTTTTTCACCCAGCCTCGACAAGGGCATCGGCACCGGCTACGTCCCGCTCGAACTGGCCGCGGCCGGCACCCCGCTCGAGATCGAGATCAGAAACAGCCGCATGCCGGCAGCAGTCTGTGAAACCCCGTTCTACAAGAAATAGCCCCGGACCCCAAGGACGCTCAGGTTCAATGCGCAAACGTACGAAGAAAAAGAGCCCGGTCAAGGCCCAACCCCTGCTCGATGCCCGCAAAAGTGAGGAGCTGTTGGGCCTCCTCCTGATCCTTTTCGGTCTCCTCCTCGCCGTCGGCCTGATCTCCTATCAGGGCGAAAACCCCCAGGAGGTCACCGCCAACCTGGTCCGGAATCAGCTCGGCATCGCCGGGGTCTACCTCTCCTGGGCCCTGATCCACGGCACGATCGGCTTTCCGGTCATCGTGCTCCCCTTTCTCCTCATCGCCCTGGGGGTTTTCAAGCTCCTCGGCCGCGAAACCGCCCAGCTCCGCCGCTGGAGCTGGTTCACCTTTCTCATGGCGCTCTTTATCTCGCTGGGCTTCGCCCTCTATCACTATCTCCGGGGCGCCCATTCCGCCGAGGCCTATGAATACTCGGGCTTCATCGGAGTGCTGCTGGCGGCCCTGCTGCGCAAGCTGATCGGGATCTACGGCGCCATCATCGTGCTGGTCACGCTGACGGTGATCAATATCGTCGCCTTTACTTCGATATCTCTCCGCGAGATCTACGACCACATCTCCGCCGGCATCGCCCGTCTGGGCGTGCGCATCGGACAGAATATCCGCGAGATGCGCGGCCTCAAGAGCAAGCCCGAGGCGGCGGTGAGGCGCTTCCGGCCCGCCGACGCCAAAGGCCCGATAGTCGCCCGGCCTCTGCCCATCGATATCGCGGAAGAGGATGAACTCGGACCTCCGCCGGTCAAGGTGGCCCTGCCGCCGCGGCCGGCGCCGGCGCGCGCCCTCAGGGAGGAGCTGGGGGGGGAGGAGGAGTTTCAGGACGAG
>JAKQKF010000323.1 GCA_029560815.1 bacterium | reverse complement strand
GGATACGAGATCGTTCTGATCGGCCGGGACGGCTCGTTCGACAAATTCACTTCTGACGGTACTGCCCTCGGCAGCTATCAGCCGCCGGTGGGATTCAGCGGTATTCAGGCGCCGGCCATCGGCGATATCGATCTCGACGGTCTGCCGGAGATTCTCTGCGCGGCGCGCGAAGGCGCGGCGGCCTTTGAATTCACCGGTGCGCTTGTGTTCAACTTCCCGGTAACACCCGCTGCGCCCACCGAAACCGCGCCGGGCAGCCCGGTTTTCTACAAGAAGAGCGGCCAGGGCGGGGCGTGGATGGCTTTTATCGGCAGCGATGGCTTTATCCACGCCGTCAATCAGAGCGGTGAGGAGGCGGCTGGATTCCCTCTCGATGCCGGGGCAGCAGCTGACGCCGCCTTGATCATCGATCACATGGGTATAACGTCCGAACTGCAGCTCATCGCTGCCGGTGCGGATGGAAGCCTCAATATGTATAATCTCGGGATCCGTGTGGATGAGTACGAGCAGATCTGGGCCAGGGGAGGCTCCGGCGAACGGCGGAGTTTCTGCCTGCCGGGCGACACCCAGGGCGTTGTTCAGTCCGCTGATCTCATGCCGGCGAAAAAAGTCTTTTCGTATCCCAACCCGGTGACCGAAGGCGCCGCCAATATCCGCTTCACCCTCGCCCGTCCTGCCGAACGGGTTATCATCCGGATTTTTGACCTCGCCGGCAATTTCGTCGGTGAGCTCTCCCGGGAAGGCCTCTTGCCAGGTGACCACGAAATCGCCTGGGAAGCGAGCGGAGTGCAGAGCGGGGTTTATCTGGCGAAGGTGCTAGCTCAGTCCGGCGGTGAAAGCCGCTTTGAGATCATCAAAATTGCTGTAACCCATTAGTCACATCGATGTGAACAGGCTGTGATCATATCGGGAGAAGCAGATGAAAAAAAGAATAGCAGGAATACTGATTTTCCTCTCGCTGATTGGAATCGGCCAGGCTTTTGCGGTGTCTGAAGCCGCTGTGCTCTTTTTACTGATCTCGCCGTCTCCTCAGGCTAATGGTATGGGCCAAAGCTATGGCGCTGCGTCGGCTGCTTCACCGATGGCTGCGATCATGAATCCCGCTGCCCTGGGATTCTTTGCCCAGAAGAATTTTATCGGCCAGGAGTATTACCCGGAGGCCATAGTCTGGCTGCCATTTCTCACAGATGACCTGACCTATGATGCCCAGACAACCGCTGTTGGGATCAACCTGAGGCAATTCAGCAGGATTCCGGTCTCGATTGGTATTGCCCGCAGTAAAGTAGCTTTGGATCTGGGTACGGTATATCAGACCAGCGAATCAAGCCCTGAGCCTCAGGGCTCGTTTTCGAGTTATGAGAACTGCGAGGGCACAACCCTGGCCCTGGCAGTCGATTATTACATTCGTGCCAGTTTCGGCATCACCTGGAAACATATCGACTCGCATCTCGCGCCTTTCGGGGCAGGAATCGAGCCGAGCGACGGACGGGCGAGCATCGATGCCAAAGATTGGGGGCTGATGCTGCAGCTGCCCCTGATCGAGATCGGACGTGCAAGCGGTCTGCTCGCACGCGAACCCGTGTCGCCTTTTAACTTTTGGATTGATCCCGGCTTTTATTACAGCAAGACCAATATCGGCGGCAAAATCAGCTATATCGAGGCGGCGCAGGCTGACCCTATCCCGCGATCTCTCAGTATCGGGCTCAATCTTCAGGCGGGCGTGCGCTATCGAGGTTTGACTCTCGCCGGCTTTAGCTGGAGCCGGGAGGTCGATGATATGCTGATCGAACGTTACCCCGATGGCACATCCAGGTATCTGTCTGGTGCGCCGGATCTCCGGTTTTACGATAACGTGGTGCTGGGCAAAGCCAATCCCGGGACCATCAGAAGACGCGGCCATGAGTTTAATTTCGGGGATATCTATTTCCTGCGCTCGGGTACATATGAGGATATCGAAGGAAAAACCAGTGCCGGGACTTCTGGCTATGGCATCAACTTTTTACAGCCCTTGCGCATTGCCGCTGTCTTTCTCGACCTGGACCGGACCTGGTGGGGGCGCATTCTGAGCCGTATTTCCTTTGAAAAGCACCATGCGGAATCTGAAATGGATGACCAGTATCCATTCACCATTACAGAGTATGACAGCTACATCTTCCGGCTGAGCGGTTTTCCAATCCTTAATTAGAATGCATACGGACACGACCACAGGATTTTTCCGAATATGAAATATATCAGGAATGCAAATTTCCCTGCACAGCCCGTTCTACTGATCCTGCTCCTCGCCTCCCTGCTTTTTGCCCAGGAAGAGCCGATCAATCATCCCGAACTGGAGTGGTACACCCTCAAGACCGGCCATTTTGAGGTCCATTTTCACGAAGGCGCCGAGCGCACCGCCCGGGTGGTTGCCAAAGTGGCCGAGGAGATCTACGCGCCGGTCACCGGCCTTTACAACTACCGTCCTGACGGCCCCATCCACTTTATCATCAAGGATCATGACGACAACTCCAACGGCGCCGCTTTTTATTACGATAACAAGGTGGAGATCTGGGCCCCGCAGATGACCTTTATCCTGCGCGGCACCCACGACTGGCTGCGCAATGTGGTGACCCATGAGTTTTCCCACATGATCTCGCTCGGGGCGGCGCGTAAACTGCCGCGCAAGATCCCGGCTTTTTATCTGCAGGCTTTCGGCTATGAACCGGAAAAGCGCGATGATGTCCTCTACGGATACCCCAACGTCATCGCCTCCTATCCCCTCGCCATGACTGTGGTGCCGATGTGGATGGCGGAGGGGATGGCGCAGATCCAGACTCCCGGGCTGCAGTATGACCTCTGGGACAGCCACCGCGACATGCTCATCCGCACGGCGGTCGTGGCCGGAGAGCAGCTCTCCTACGATGAGATGGGAGTGTTTGGCAAAAACAGCCTTGGCAACGAGCGCACCTATAACATGGGCTATGCCCTGATCCGCTACATCGTCCGCCGGCACGGTCAGGAGGCGCTGCAAAAGCTTGCGGACGGCCTCTCCCGGCCGCTGGCCTTCACGGCCGAGGGCGCCCTCAAGGCGGCCACGGGCAGGGGCGGTGAAGCGCTCTATAAAGAGTGGCAGGAGGAGATGGGGCGCTATTACAGCCAGCGCCTGGCGGTGATCGATTCGCATCGCGTCGAGGGGGAGATCCTCACTCCCAGGGGCATCGGCAATACCTTTGCGGCCTGGTCGCCGGACGGCCGGAAACTGGCCTACTGCGGCAGCGAGTCCAGTGACTATCTCAGCATGACCCACCTCTGGCTCTATGACACCGCCACCGGCAAGAAAAAGCTGCTCAAGCGCAACGTCAGCAGCCAGATCTCCTGGAACCGCGACAGCAGCGTGCTCTACTACGCCCGCATTGAGCGGGGCCGGTACGGCTCCCGCCTCAGTGATCTCTTCCGCTATGATCTCGATAGCGGCAAGGAAAAACAGCTCACCCGCCGGATGCGCGCCTTCAGTCCGGACCTTTCGCCCGACGGCAGCTCGATACTCTGCGCCGTGCAGAAGGACGGCACCGACAATCTGGTGCTTCTGGATGGCGAGGGCAACCTGCTTCGCGCTCTCACTGAATTCAGCAATGGCGAGGGGATCACGGGGCCGCGCTGGTCGCCTGACGGCCGTCATGTGGTCTTTTCACAGGCGCGCCGCCACGGCCGCGATCTGATCCTGCTCGACACCGGCAGCGGCGAGCGCACCGCCCTCATCGCCGGTAATGGCGATGCCCGCGATCCCTGGTTCACTCCTGACGGCAGCCGCCTCTATTTCGCCTGGGACAGGAGCGGGATTTTTAACATCTACAGCATGCAGCCGGATGGAGGCGATCTCAGGCTTTGGACCAACACCAGCGGCGGGGCTTTCATGCCCTCGCTCTCGATCAACGGCGAACTGGCGTGGTCGCAATTCCAGTATGACGGCTACAAAATCGCCCTGCTGCGCGCTCCCCGGATGGTACCGCAGGAATCCGCCCGCTATCTGCCGGCCGACAACGCCGAACGGCTGGGGCTGACCGAGCCCGTGACCCCGCCGGAGCTCATCGCCCTGCGCGATCATGACGACACCCGACTGCCCGAAATCAAAACCGAGCCCTACGAGATGACCTACGGCCAGATCACCTTCCTGCCCCGGGCCATGATCGACTACAAGACCCTCAAGCTCGGCAGTTATTTTTACGCCAGCGATATTCTTGAGCGCTACTCCCTTTTCGGCGGCGCTACTCTCAATCCGCAGATGGATCTCGACGCCTTCGCCATCGTCGAAATGCGCCGCTTCAAACCGACCCTCTTTCTCGAACTCTACTCCTTTTCCCGCCATATCGAGCGCGAGATCGATGTGATTGAGGACTATCCGGAGAAGGTCAACGCCGACATCCGTTTCAACATCCTTGAAGCGGACCTTGGCGCGCGCATCAACCTCGCCGAGGGGCTGACCATGCGCGGTGCCTTTGTCCACAGCCGCTATACCAGCAAGATCGGGGACTTTTTCTTCAAGGGGATCGACTGGGTTTCGCCAGCCAACACCTATTATGTCGGCAACCAGTTCATCGCCACCTGGAATCTCAACGCGGTGGCCCCCGGCGTCACCTCCGACATCAATCCGCGCGCCGGGCGCAAAGCCGAGCTGCGCTACTCCTATGAACGCAACCGCTTCTTCGAGGATTTCGCCACCGACAACAGCTATGGCACCTTGCAGGAAGTCTACGCCCGCTATAACTACCATCGCCTGGAGTTGAACTGGCATGAGTATCTGGCCGCTCCCTGGGCGCGCCGCCACGGCCTCTCGGCCAACATCCATGCGGGATGGATTGACCGCCCGGTGGACAGTTTTTTCAATTTCTTCGCCGGCGGCCTGCCCGGTTTGCGCGGCTATCCCTACTACAGCATTGAAGGCCGCAAAATGCTCCTCGGCCGCTTCGCCTATCGCCTGCCCCTGATAACGGGAGTGCAGAAGCAGTTCCTGCACCTCAACGGCGGCAATCTCTACCTGGGCGCTTTTTTCGATTACGGCAACGCATTCAACGAGGACAAGATCGATTTGAGCGCCTTCAAGAAAGCGGCCGGCGCCTCGCTGCGCCTGAACGGCTTTTCCTTTTACGGTTTTCCGACCGCGCTTTCGTTCGAGGCGGCCTACGGCCTTGACATGGTGGAAAACGGCGGTCAAAGCTATGGCCGGGAGTGGCGTTATTATCTGATGGCGCTCTTCGATTTTATGGATTGATCGAGGCCGGGGAGGCAGCAGCCTCTGTCCGGCCTGACCGGATGATTTACCACGGGAGAAGGGTATGATTAGAGAGACGGTATTGATGGTTTCGCTCGCTTTGACCGCGGCCGCCGGTGCGACGGACTGGCGGGAGTTCATGATCGCTGCTCCGCGCATGCAGTTCGCCCTGCAGGATACGGCCGATGAGGCCGTCGAGAGCAGCGGGTACGCGATCGACGCTAAAAACGGGGGCAAGGCGCTGATCTTCTCCGCCGTGCTCCCCGGCGCCGGCCAGCTCTACGCCGGCAGCTACCTCAAGGCCCTTGGCTTCATCGCTGTCGAGGCGGCGGGCTGGTACCTCTATTCCGATTTTTCTGGTGAGGGCAACCGCATCGAGGATGAGTTCGAGGCCTATGCCAATCAGAACTGGAGCGAGGAGCAATACTGGAACGCCATCGCATCGCTGGCGGGCCTCTCCGTGGACAATCGCGAGGCCCTGCGCGAATGGGAACACGCCAATTTCAGTCACGGACTGCACCTCGAAAAAGACCAGCAGTATTACGAGATGATCGGCAAATACAACCAGTTCAATTACGGCTGGAACGACGTCTACAACACCACTCCGCGTCCCACGGACAAGATCATCTATCTCAAGGAGCAAGAACGTTCGGCCAAAAGGCTCTACTACGAGGGCCGCCGCAACGCCAGCAACACCGCCTTCAAGCGCGCCACAGGCAGCCTCACCCTGGTCATGATCAACCATCTCGCCAGCGCCCTCGATGCCGTCTGGACGGTCAGCCGGCACAACCGCAGCATCGCCGAAGCCCGTCTCCTCTTCGAGCCGCGCCATTTGGATCAGCACCCCTACTCGGCCCTAACCCTTCGTGTGGATTGGTAGAAAAATGAAGAGATCTTTTTTCACGCTGTTTCTCGCTGCGGGATTGTGCAGCGCTGCCGCTGCAGCCGAACCGCGGCTGGAACCCGCCCGTTTTTTCCCCGCGCCGCTGCCGCTGATTGCGGCCGACGAAGCCGCTCCGCAGGCCGCCTCCGGACTCGATGAAAAATCGCGCGGCAAGGCCCTGATGCTCTCCTTCCTTCTGCCCGGTCTCGGGGAGCACTATGCCGGCGCCGGGACCAAGGCGAAGATCTTTTTGGGCACGGAAATCAGTCTCTGGCTCGGCTATGCCGGATTTTTGACCTGGTCGGACTGGCGCCACGATGAGATGGAGAGTTACGCCGCCCGGCACGCCGGAGTGAATCCCGCTGGCAAGAGCGATACCTATTATGCCAACATCGGCAATTATGATACCATCCAGCAGTACAACGAGGCCAAGCTGCGCCAGCGCAATCTCAACGACTATTATCGGGACCTGGATGCATGGCACTGGGAGTGGGATTCCGCAGCGAACCGGGAGCGCTTTGATCAGCTGCGTATCTCCTCGGATAAGGCGCGCAACCGCGGCACCTTTGTGCTCGGCGCTATCCTGGCGAACCATCTCATCAGCGCCATTGATGCCGTCTGGAGCGTCAACCGCTACAACGACAGTCAGGCCAGCCGGGTGGAGTGGAACCTCCAGTTCGGGGACGGCAGGATCCAACCCCATCTGCTCCTCTCTATGCAAAGGCACTTCTAGCCTCCCCATTTTCCGGGCGGGAGCTCTCCCGCCCGGGTCTCTCTCCGTCGATTATCCCCTAACCGGACTGTTTCTTCCTGATCGAATAACCATAGTTTCATTAATTCTGGTGGTTTTATCATTTCTTGTTAGTATATTTTAAAACAGAGGATAATTGGTCAACTGCAGTAATGCATTCCACGATGAAAGGAAAGAGCCATGAATCGTTTGCATTTGCATCTGCTGTTCCTGGCCGGAATGACCTTCTCCCTGGCCGCTACAGGTCTCGGCTATGAAAAACTGGCGGATGGTATCCTCCTCCATCTGGACAGGAAATCGGCGGCCGGTACTGCCCTGCTCAAAATCGAGGTCTGCGGCGATGAACTCATCCGAGTGGTCGCTTCACCTGCCGATAGCTTTTCGGCCCGCCCGAGCCTGATGCGGGTTCCTCTCTCCGGCCCTGCCCCGTCCTGGACCGTGCGTGACAAAGGAGCCTTGATCGAAATCAGGACGGCCAAACTCAGGGTCCGTGTGCAAAAACGGAACGGAGCTGTCTCCTTCCATGACTCCCGGGGCAAACTCATCCTCGCAGAACGGGCGGACGGTCGTTATTATACGCCGGCCACAGTAATGGAGGAAAAGACCCAGAACATCAGGCAGCTTTTTCATTCCCCCGCGGACGAAGCTTTTTACGGTTTGGGAGAGCACCAGAATGATGTGATGAATTACAAGGGCCATGATGTCGATCTCTTTCAGCTCAATATTGTTGATGTAAATCCCTTTCTGGTATCGAGCAGGAATTATGGCATCCTTTGGGACAATACCTCCCAGACCCGGTTCGGGGATATCCGCGATTTTCGGTCTCTCGCCGATCTCAAACTCTTTGACCGGAGCGGGGCTGCGGGAGGCCTCACCGCAGAGTATTTCCGCAGTGCCGATTTTAAGGAACTATTCGCCTCACGCACCGAACCGCGCATCGAGCATGAATTCATCGATGTCAACGACCCCTTTCCTGACGGTTTCAAGGAGAATGTAGCCAGCGTGCGCTACACCGGCCAGATCGAGGCTCCGGAGAGCGGGGAGTTCAAGTTCCGGCTTTATGCCTCCGGCTACATCAAGATGTGGCTGGACGGGGTGCTTGTGGCCGACAACTACCGGCAGAACTGGCTGCCCTGGACGACCCTCCCCCGCCTGCAGATGGTCGCCGGCAAGCGCTACGATCTCAAGATCGAATGGATCCATATGGGCGGCTATCTCGGACTCAAATATCTGCCTCCCGATCATGCCACCCCTCCTAACAGCCTTTCACTCTGGTCCCAGATCGGCGACCAGATTGACTATTACTTCGTGCATGGCGAGAATTTCGATGAGATTATCCACGGCTATCGCACGCTCACTGGCCAGGCTCCGCTCATGCCCAAATGGGCCCTCGGCCTCTGGCAGAGCCGCCAGCGCTACACCAGCCAGGAAGAACTTCTCTCGGTGGTCAAGGAGTTCCGCCAGCGTGAGATCCCCTTCGATAATATTGTACTGGACTGGTTCTACTGGAACGAGGACCAATGGGGAAGCCATGTCTTTGACGCCAGCCGGTTCCCCGATCCAAGGGGTATGGTCGAGCAGCTCCACAACGATCTGCACGCCCGGATCATGATTTCGGTCTGGCCCAAGTTTTACGTCGGTACCGAGCATTATAACGAGTTCGCCGCCCATCCCGGCTGGCTTTATATGCGCAACGTGGAGGTCAAGGAACGCGATTGGGTCGGCCCGGGTTATACCTGCTCTTTTTACGATCCCTATCGCGCCGAGGCGCGCCAGCTCTACTGGGATCAGATCAACGAACATCTCTTCAGCATGGGATTTGACGCATGGTGGCTCGATGCCACCGAGCCGGATATCCACTCCAACCTCTCGCTCGAGGAGACGCGGCGTCGCATCGGCCCGACCGGGCTCGGCTCCTCTTCCCGTTATCTGAACAGTTATACCCTGGTCCATTCGGGCGGCATTTATGAGAACCAGCGCAAGGCCAAACCGGATCAGCGGGTTTTCATCCTGACTCGTTCGGTTTTCGCCGGACAGCAGCGCTATGCTGCGGCAACCTGGAGCGGCGATATTGTCACGCGCTGGTACGACCTGAAAGCGCAGATTTCGGCCGGCCTCAACTTCAATCTCTCCGGTGTGCCCTGGTGGACCATGGATATCGGCGGTTTTTCGGTCGAGCCGCGCTGGGAGCGCAATGTCAAACCCGACGATCTTGAGGAATGGCGGGAATTCAACGCGCGCTGGTTCCAGTTCGGCACCTTCGTTCCCCTGCTCCGCGTGCACGGCGAGTTTCCTTACCGGGAGATGTTCAACATCGCCCCGGCGGACCATCCCGCCTATCAGGCCATGCTGGCCTATGACAAACTCCGCTACCGTTTGCTGCCCTATCTTTACTCCCTTGCAGCAAAGGTGACCTTTGAGGACTATACTCTCATGCGCGCCCTGGTCATGGATTTCGGCAAGGACGCCAGGGTT
>JAKQKF010000305.1 GCA_029560815.1 bacterium | reverse complement strand
CAAAGCTGGTGGAACGATTTCTCCTCTATCCTGCAAAGCCAATACTGGCCCAGCGTCGAGCTAAAATATCCCATCCTCGCGGACAGCGACTTCGTCCTCTTCGCCGGCAAGGAAGCCGGGGGCAAGGTCTGCCGCAACGGCATCTGCCGCTATGTGGCCCCCTTCTCCGGGGTCCGTTTGGAACTCGCCACCAGATTTTAAACCATAGGAAACCACGATGAAAAGACCATTTGTTCTGCTGCTTCTGCTGTTGGCCGCCGCCTTGGCCGCCAACCCTCCCTACTATCCGCTCACCACCCTCGCCGAATCCTGCGTGCTGCAGGGCAACGCCCCCAGCAACACCGCCCTGGCGAACCTGGCCAACGTGCTGGCCGCCACCCACCGGGGTGAGTTCATCGCCGCCCGGCTTTACCACAACTCCGGCGCGCTCAGCAGCCCCAGTGTGGAGGACCGTTTCGCCTGGCACAACGCCACCAGCGTGCCCACCGTTGTCTTCAACGGCAATGAGCCCCTGGTGGGCGCCCAAGCGGAGGCCGTCTACGCCCAAACCGTGGCCGCCAAACGCTTCCAGCCCTCGCCGATCCGGATGGAGATCAACGACTTCTTCACCGGCGACGGTTCCATCTCCGTCACCGCCTCGCTGCTCGACCCCACTGTGCCCATCACCGGCCAGAGCCTGGTGCTGATGCTGGTGGAGGATAATGTGGGCTCGGAAACCAACGTTGTCCGCCAGATCAGATACCAAACCATCAGTCTGCCGGCCAGTGGTGATCCGGTCACTTTCACCGATGGCTTCAGCCTCGACGCCTCCTGGAACCAGGCCAACCTCTGGGCCGTCGCGGCCATTCAGACGGCGGACCACGAGATCCTCCAAAGCGTATCCAGCCTGCTTCTGCCCACCTACAACATCCGCGCCGCCATGGCTTGGGACCCCGCCGGACTGGTGGCGCCGGCCAACTCTTCGATGAACTCCGAAACCCTCTGGATCTTCAACACCGGCTCCTATGACACCATGCAGGTGCTGCTGCTGCCCGACGACGCCCCCGCGGACTGGTATTTCAACTACTGCGACGAGATCGGCAACTGCTATCCCGGCAGTTCGCCCCTGCCCCTGGTGCTCGGCGCGGGCGACAGCAAGGCCTTTCACCTCAACCTCTGGGTGGGTTCGCCGGGTGTGGCCACCTTCCACTACGAGATCAGCTCTCCAAACCTCGGCACCTTCATCATCCCCTTCGCCCTCCAGGCCGGAACGGCGGCGGACGATCAGCTGGCCCGGCCCGCCCTGCGCCTGGATTCCAACAGCCCCAACCCCTTCCGGGGAAACACCACTTTCCGGATCTCGGCGGATAAAAGCGGAATCGCCAGCGTGCAGGTCTTCGACCTCAGGGGCCGTCTGATTTCCACCACG
The DNA here is from genome assembly GCA_029560815.1 of bacterium. The sequence goes on along the minus strand of JAKQKF010000305.1, from coordinate 262 downwards.
CCCGCCCAAAACCTGGTCCCCGGCTCCAACCGGATCGACTGGCAGGCCCCGTCCGGGCTGCCTTCCGGGATCTATCTTTACCGCCTCAAGGACGCCTCCGCGCCGCCCCGCCGGATGCTGATGCTGAAGTAAACCATGCAAAGATTGCTCGTCCTGCTGCTGGTTTTGGCCGCTTTCCCGCTGCTGGCCTCGCCCTTGGGCAAAGAGTTCGAAACTGCCCTGAGCTCCACCCAAAACGCTGAACAGGCCCTGGAGGTGATCG
>JAKQKF010000303.1 GCA_029560815.1 bacterium | reverse complement strand
GTGGGTGCCCGTCATCATCAGCCCGACTGAGGTGGCCCCGGCGCTGTAATCCTTTTGCAGGCGGCTGACAAAATAGTTGCTCAAAGGCTCAACCGCCTCCCGCTGCGAGGCCTCTCCCCGGCGGATCTCTGCCTCCTCTTTTTGGGTAATGGCATCGAGCACGCCGACCGAGAGGCCGCTTCTGGTCTTGCCGCTGAGTTTGAAGGCGCCCAGGATCGAGGTGTTGGCGGGCGAGCGCAGGTATTCATCATCTTCCGTCTCTATTTCCCGCTGCGGCGCACGTCCGATGCGGCGGGAGTAAAAAAGCTGGTCCATGGAAAGATCGCCGTCGCCCATGACCAAGCGGTAATCGAAAATATTCTTGCCCTCGATGAAGAAGGGGCGCTTTTCCTCATAAAAGGTTTCAAAGGCGGTGAGGTTGACCTCCGAGGGATCGGCCTCGACCTGGCCGAAATCGGGATTGATGGTGAAATCCATGGTCAGGTCCGAGGTGACGCCCGCCTTGCCGTCCAGACCGCCCTTGAAGTGGCCGGTGCGGCCGGGCGCAAACGGATTGTCCGGTTCCGGCCGGCCCGTACTCAGATCGCTGACGGTGTAGGGGAGCAGTTCAACGCGTTTGGGCTGGGCGAGATTCTTCAGCCCGTGCAGATCACCAAAAAAGTGGACTATTCCTGAGGCGTCCTTGGGGATATGCTGCCAGAGCGCCGTTTCATCCCTTCTCGCAAGGTCGCGATAGATCTCCAGCCCCCAGATCTGTTCCGGCAGATCCGGGTAGCGCAGCTGGTTGAAGGGAATGCGCAGTTCCGCGGTCCAGCCGGAATCGTCGATGGCGGTTGCTGCGAACCAGACCGGATCCCAGCTTTCATCCTCGTTCTCCCCGTCGTTGCTGAAGACGAGATCTTTTCTCACTCCCGCAGCGGTGACGCCGAAGGCGAAAGCGGTGCGGCGGTCGAAGTAGCTGTCGAGCACAATACCAGCTTCATCAACCTCCGCGTCGCCGTCGCGGCGGGTGAGCCGAGCGCTGATCCTGTCCGGCTGACGGTCCTGATTGCGGATCAGCACATAGAGGTTGTCCGCATCGTAGACGATTTTGAAGAAGGAGATCTCGCTGGCGGGCGCGCCATTATCCGGTTCGTTCTGGGTGAATCCCTGACCAAGCTCGGCCTGCTGCCAGATGGCATCGTCGCCCCGGCCGTCCAGAACCGGTGCAGTGGAATCACAAAAGCGCGCCGTATACATTTTCCTGTCGATTTCCTGTGCCGCTCCCCCTGCGATGCTGATCAAAACCAGAATGGATAACAGTTTTCTCATTGCGACGGCCTCTCATCTGTTTGTCGGGTGCTATTCGGGGTGTCGCGCCATCGGCTCCGGCTCAGCGGGCGGGAAGGGAGATTTCAGCCGATCAGCATTCTCTTTCAAACGACAGCAGAAATGTGCACTTGGGCTAAGTTATGGAACGATAAAGCGGAAAGAATGTTACAGTGCACTTTTCCAGTCCGGCGGTCAGCCTGGAGAATTGCCGGGTTTTGCCGGCCGGAAGCGGTGGCCTCGTTGATTGCGGCAATTATCCGGCGTCCGCCGCGATGCGAAAGAGAAAAATGACAAGCGTGGCATAATTATCTTGATCCCGTTCATAGATAGAATTATATTTGCATTTGCTGCCGGGTCGGTCACCGTTGTCCGGCCAGAGGTATGGTCGTGTTCCGCTTCCTCACACCTTGAAAATCTCAGCACCTCAGACCTGGAGAGAGCTAATGAAAGCCTTTCGTGTTTTGATTCTGATGACAGCCATGCTGATCATGTCTCTTTTACAGTCCGCCCTGCCGCAGGCGATCAATCTCCTCCGGAATCCGGGCTTTGAAAGCGGGCTGCTGAGCGGCTGGTCGGCTGTGGATTCGAGCCGGGTGGAGATCACTGCCCGCGCCGGGCATGGCGGAAAGAAATCCCTGGCGGCGACGCCGCTGCGAGCGTGGGGCGGGGTGGCCTGCGATGCCGCCGCGCTGCTGCAGCCGGGATATCGCTATGAGATCAGCGCCTGGCTGCGCAATGCCGAGGCGGGGTGGGGACAGTTCGATCTCTTCCTGGTCTGGCAGGAGGCCGGAAAGGAGAAGAGCCTTCCCATCGGCCGCGTCGACTGCGACAAGTTG
>JAKQKF010000295.1 GCA_029560815.1 bacterium | reverse complement strand
TACGATCAAGAGGGCGACGACGGGCAGGCCGAACCGTTTAAAACCGCCCATGGCGGCGCTGGCCGCCCCGGCGGTGCGCGGGTTGTTGCGCAGAATCATCAGGGCGATGAAGGCCATAAAAAGTATCATGATGATAAAACCGGACATGGTATCCTCCTTTGAGATGGTGATCCGGACTCTTTTAGCCGGCGGTGCCGCCGGACTGGGTCACTTTTTTGTACGAGAGCACCCGCACCCAGAGAATGAAAACCAGGGGCAGGATGAGCCACTTGAGGTTGATCACCCCGACGGTGAGCGAGAAATTGAACAGGCCGTGCACCACCACCGTAATGACGAAGGCGAGCAGGAGCCACTGAATCCGGTCCGGACCCGTGGTGAACCTGGACTTGCCAACGAAATAGCCCATGATGCCGCCGAGCAGGGCGTGCAGGGGCATCGAAAAGACGGTGCGGCCGACGATGACGTACCAGCCGTTGTCATCATAATATTCGTAAAAGTATTTGACGTTCTCGATAAAGGCGAAGCCCAGGCCGACCAGCACGCCGTAAAGGATGCCGTCGTACCACTCGTCGAAGTGACGGGCGCGCCAGGTGCAGAGCAGCAGGAGAAGCATCTTGGCCAGCTCCTCCTTGAAGGCAGCGTTGTAAAAGGCGTCGATGAGGGCATTGCGATCCGGGCCGTGGACGAGTTCGATATCGGGCAGTGCAATGATGATGACGACGAGCAGGATGATGGAGGCCATGCCGGCCAGAAAGGCGCGGATCAGATAGTAGAGGGGCTCCTTGTTCTTGTCCAGGGCGTAGAAAAAGACCGCGATGAAGAGGGCCGGGATGAACGAGCTGGCGACAAGCAGCATGGGGCGGGTCCTTGTTTTTCTGCGATGGGATGGTGATCAAAATTAGCCAAGCGACGTCGAAAAAGCAAGTTAATATTTCCTGATTTGAGCGGCAGCAGCTTGTCTCAACTCCGCTCCCTACGCACGCTGCAAATCGGCAAAATGAGAGCCCGCACACATCCGCCGCACTTGAGAGACCGCTATCGCTTGCATCTTTTAATAATAATCGTTAAATAGAGCAACAGGGTTTGTACAGGGCAAGAAGACTTTATGACCAGACTGCACCTTTCCATTTCTCTCCTTCTCCTCCTTGCCGGGATCGGCTGGACGCGTGAGATCAAACCGGCCGGAGCGCGCCAGGCCGCCCTTGCCTGGATACAGCGCGAACCCCGGTTCCGCGCCACCCCGCGCCGGGCAGCAGCAGAAATGCGCCCGCTTCGCGACACGGCAGGCACGACCACTCTCGCCTGGCTGCTGCAGCTCGAGCCGGCGGGTTTCATCCTGGTCAGCCCGGATGACCGGCTCCATCCCATCATCGGCTTTTCCTTCACCGCCCCCTTCGACACCACCGCATCACCCGAAAACCATCTTCTTCTGCTCATTCAGCAGGAGATGCCGCTGCGCCTGCAAGCCCTGCGCCAGG
>JAKQKF010000560.1 GCA_029560815.1 bacterium | reverse complement strand
AGGGCAAGCACGGGCAGCAGCTGCAGATCACCTCCCGCGACGAGATCGGCAAGATGGCCTCCACCTTCAACTATATGTCCCGCGGGCTGCAGGAGAAGCAGATCATCGAAAACTATTCGCGGGAGCTTGGTGTCACCATCGAGCTGGAAAAGATCGCCCGGTTCATCACCGGCCGCATCGGTGCGGCGCTGCGGGCCAGGGCGGGGCTGCTTTACCTCGGCGGCCGGGAGGCGGCGGGCCGCTTCGAGCTGGTGAGCGCATGGCCGGAGGGTCCGGCGGCCGGAGCGCGTCTGGAGATCGGGGAGGAGAGCATCGCTCTATTGCTCGAGGGATGCTCTGCGCGGCCTCTGACCACCCTGCCGGACCATGCGGCCCTCCGGAGCGTCCTGCGTGCGGGGTGCGAAGCCACGGGGGAGGCGCTGGTTGCACCGGTAGTCATCAAGGATGCGCTGCGGGGGATTTTCATCCTCTGCGGTCCGCAGGAGCCGCCGGACTATTCGGAGGACGAGATCCGGCTGCTGGACACGCTCCTCTCCCAGGGGGGGATCGCCATCGAGAATGCCCTGCTCTACGAGGAGCTCGCCGGACAGGAGCGGCTCAAGCAGGAGTTCGAGATCGCCCGGCGGGTGCAGCAGAGCCTGCTGCCGCAGGAGACGCTGCGCATGACCGGACTGGATATCGACGGCATCTGCATCCCCGCCGAGGAGATCGGCGGCGACTATTTCGATTTTTTCACGCTTGATGGACATACCCTCGGCATCACCATCGCCGATGTCACGGGCAAGGGCACCTCGGCCGCCTTTTACATGGCCGTGATCAAGGGGATGATGCTCTCCCTGACCTCCATCTACCGCTCCCCGAAGGAACTGCTCAGTGAACTCAACCGGCGGCTGCTCGGGACCATGGAGAAAAAGATTTTCGTCACCATGACCTATGCTGTCATCAATGTCGAACAGAGGCTGATGGTTTTCGCCCGGGCGGGTCATAGCGCCCTGATCCGGCGCACGGGCGATGCCAGGGTCGAATCCCTGACCCCGCGCGGCATCAGCCTGGGCCTGGCGGGGGGCGGCCATTTCGAAGAGCATATCATCGAGCAGAGGGTGCGCTATGAGCCGGGCGATCTCTTTCTCTTTTACACCGACGGGATCTCCGAGGCGATGAACCGGGGGAGGCAGGAGTTCGGGGAGGAGAGGCTGCTCGCATGGGCCGCCCGCGCTGCGGGTCCGTCGGCTGGGGCCATCCGGCAGGAGCTCCTCGAGCAGGTGGGCGAGTTCACCCGCAGTGCCCCCCGGCACGACGATATCACCCTGGTGACGGTCAGGGCGCTCCAGTAAGGCCCTGACGGCCGGACGGAGCGGGTCACCCTCAATGGGAGT
>JAKQKF010000270.1 GCA_029560815.1 bacterium | reverse complement strand
GATCCTCAGCTCCACTCTGCCGGCGGCGGGCAGATGAAACTCGATCTGCGTCTGCGGATTGAAAGGATTGGGATAGTTCTGCAGCAGGGCATAGTCCTGCACCGGCGCCCGGCTTTCAGTTTCCACGCCGGTGAGCAGATGCATCACCCAGCTCCTCGAAATAGTGACCTCACCATCCGAAATCCGCACCTCGACCCGGCCTGTGCTGCTGACCAGGGGATAGACCCTGAAGGTGGATTCCCTGCCGGCGATCTTTTCTCCGTCAATCAGCCACAGATAGCGCACACTGTCGCCGTCCGCATCGGTGGCATTCACTGAAAAATCGAGGATGTGATAACCGTTGACGAAGAGCTCCGAATCGGCCGGTGCCCAGCTCAGAAACTCGGGCGGACGGTTGGGCAGGGCTTCGGCCTGCAGGCTGAAAAGGGCCTGGCCCGAGACTCCCTCTGCCGCGGCCGCCACCTCGTAGATGCCGGTGACCTCGCCAAACCGGTAGCGGACCGAGACCAGCCCGGTTTCGTCCGAGACCGCCGTGGTGCCGTCCGGAAAGTGGCCCCAGCCGTTGACATCCGTGAAATGGACCGGGACGCCGCCCAGCGGGGTGTTGAACTGGTCGTAAACCCGCACCTGCAGCGGCTCGGCGAGCTGGGTACCCGCGATGGCGTGCTGGCTGTTCCCGCCGGCAATGGCCAGGCTGGCCGGAACCCGGGCGATGACCAGGGGAGTGACCATGACCGTAAAATCAAATCCCGCACCCGAGGCATCGGCACATCTCGCCGTCACAGTCTGACGAGCCGGCTCGGCGGCAGGCTGATAGTGCACCGTCGTGTACCCGCGGGCGTCCGTGTGGAGCGGCTGGGACTCGATAAAGCTGCCGGCCCCGCCGAAGGTGACCGCCGCACCGTAGACAGGATTGCCGTAGGCGTCTGTTACCTTCACCACCAGGGGCTGCGGCAGGGCTTCGCCCGGTTTGACCGACTGGCCGTCGCCGCTCACCAGCGCCACCTCGGCCGGCTTGCTGAAAAAGAGCTTGCGCCGGGCCGGAACCCGGTAAAGCCGCAGCTCGGTCCGGTCGAGCAGCCGCACCCGGACATCGACGCTGTCGCGCGACCCGAGGCCGAAGTGCTGCACCGGTTCGTCCTGGCAGAGATAGCCGTAGCCGTTGATGACCTGCCGGTAGCCGACCAGATGGGCGGGATCATCCATATGGCCGCGGTCATAGACCCATATCTTGGTGCCGAAACCGCCCATGTCGCCGCGCGGTCCACGGCCGGTGATCCTGAGCCAGCGGTTGCTGGTGCTGGTGGTGTTGATGAAGAGGTGGTTGCCGATGGTGTCCGGATAGCTGGCACTGACCGTGATGCCGTCCTTGTTGGCGTCGGCATAATAGAGATCGAGGTCGCCGTCGTCATCGACATCGCCGACGGCGCAGCCGCGCGGATCGAAAGATTTGAAGCGCAGGCCGGTATTGTCATCGCGGCTGAAGGAGCCGCCCCCGTCATTGCGGTAAAACCTGGTATAGTCGCGCGTGAGCGGCGCGATGATGTCGAGGTCGCCGTCATTGTCAGCGTCGAGAAAGACCAGGGAAAAACCGTGCTGGGAGATATTGAGGGAACCGGTGACCTCGGTGAATTTGCCACGGCCGTTGTTGCGGTAGGCCCGGACTTTTCCGTCTCTCTTGTCTTTGGGCACGATAAAAGCGTCATAGTCGCCGTCGTTGTCGTAATCGGCGAAAGTGGCGCCGTTGCAGTCGTTGCCGGAATTGGTGTTGAGTCCGGCGCCGCCGGCGTTTTCGACAAAGTGGCCGGCGCCGTCCCCTAAAAAGAGCAGGTTATAGACCTCCCGGCTGGTCGGGCCGCCGACG
>JAKQKF010000268.1 GCA_029560815.1 bacterium | reverse complement strand
GCGGTGGCCTCGGCGTGGAAATCGATCAGGATGATGGACGCTTTCTCGCGCAGTCGCATCACCTCTTCATGTCCGGTCCTGAAAGGGCAGTCGATCGGATACATAAAAGTCCTGCCCTGCAGGTTAAGGACCGCAACCGGGATCTGGCGCGCGGACATGGCGATAACCGAGCCATGGCCCGGGGCCTGCGGCGGGTAATTCAGCGGCCGCAGCACTTTCTGGCTGTTGTCGAGATAGAGGCGGAACTGCGCATTTCCCCAGGTGTGGTTGCCGCCGGTGATCACATCCACGCCCAATGAGAATAGCTGCCGCGCCAGGGCCTCGGTGAGTCCGTTGCCTCCGTCCGCATTCTCGCCGTTGGCGATGCAGAAATCAACATTGTGACTCTTCTTGAGGCCCGGCAGCAGACCGGCGAGGGCATCCATTCCCGGTTTGCCGACGATGTCGGCGATAAAAAGTATATTAAAGGACTTTGTGCTCACTTGTGGCCTTAATATACGCCGTTTCCGGCAAATTCACAAGCATTTTGTTCCTACTTGGCGTAATCGATGGCGCGGTACTCGCGGATCACGGTCACCTTGATCTGGCCGGGATACTCCATGTCGTTCTGGATTTTCTCGGCGATGTCGGTCGCCAGCTGTTCGGACATGGCGTCATCGATCTTGTCGTGCTCGACCATGACGCGGATTTCGCGTCCGGCCTGTATGGCATAAGCCTTGCCGACGCCGGCGAAGGATTTGGCCAGCCCTTCGAGGCCGTCGAGGCGCTTGATGTAGGTCTCGAGAGTCTCACGGCGCGCCCCGGGTCGGGAGCCGCTGACGGCATCGGACGCCTGGACCAGAACCGAGATTGGTGAGATGATTTCGACGTCTTCGTGATGCGCTGCGATGGCGTTCTGGACGATGGGTCCTTCACCATACTTTTTGGCGATCTCGAGGCCGATCTGGGTATGGGTGCCGTCGGTATAGCGGTCGATTGCCTTGCCGATATCGTGGAGCAGACCGGCGCGCTTGGCCAGGTTCCCGTCCAGCCCCAGGGTGGCGGCCATCAGGCCGGTCAGATAGGAAACCTCGATGGCATGCTGGAGGACATTCTGGCCATAGCTGGTGCGGTAGTTGAGCTTGCCGAGCAGCTTCACCAGTTCGATGTGCATGCTGGCGATGCCGCATTCCATAAGAGCCTTTTCGCCCTCCTCGACCAGTTTTTCCTCCATCTCCAGTTTGGTCTTTTCGACTACCTCTTCGATGCGTGTGGGGTGAATGCGGCCGTCGATAACCAGCCGCTCAAGGGAGATGCGCGCCACTTCACGGCGGAAAGGATCAAAGCCGGAAAGGACTACCGCCTCGGGCGTATCATCCACGATCACCTCGACGCCGGTGGCGCTTTCGAATGAGCGGATGTTGCGCCCCTCACGGCCGATGATGCGCCCTTTCATCTCGTCGCTGGGGAGATTGACGACCGAGACAGTGGTTTCGGTGGAGTGGTTGGCGGCGGTGCGCTGGATCGCCTGAATGATGATCTCCTTGGCCTCGCGATTGGCCTGCTGGCGGGCGCGATCCTTGATCTCCTTGACCGACTGCGCGGCCTCCTGTTTGGCTTTTTCGACGAGGTTCTGCATCAGGATGCGCTTGGCCTCCTCGTTGGAGATCCCGCTAACCTTCTCGAGACGCCGATTCTGCTCCTCCATCAAATCATCGAGCTCTCCCTCCCGCTTCTGGACGCGCTCCTCCCTCCCCTTCAGATTGCTTTCGGACTCATCCAGCTCTTTTTCCCTGGTAGTGAGCAGATCATGGCGCCGGTCGAGGTTCAGTTCGCGCGCAGTGAGCTTGTTTTCCGTCTTTTGCAAATCGCTGCGGCGCAGCTTGATCTCATTTTCAAGGTTCTGACGTAGCTTGAATATCTCATCCTTGGCTTCGAGCGTTTTCTCTTTCTTGAGATTATCGGCCTCTTTTTGGGCGTCGAGGAGAATTTTTTCCGCTGTTTTTTCTGCGTCGGTCACCTTGCCCCGGCCGATATGGCGGGAAATCATCCAGCCGGCCACCAAGCCCACCACCGCACTGGCAATGTCTGTGAAAATAAGCAAATAAGTATTCATTTACCCTCCGGAACGAAAAAACCCAGGGTTGTCAAGAATCCATTTTATGGTAAATTAGACGGGAAACTCCCGTGGCGCACCTTCAGCAGGAAGCAGTGCTCCATCCGCGGAATTTCCAACTGGACTCTTGACAGCTGGGTTTTAGAAAAAAACCAAATGAATGTATCCGGCCCCGCAAAGGGCAGGACAGCTCAAACGCCTTTCTTGCCTTCCTCCATGAGTTCCTGGATATCGATGTCAAACTGATGGGTCAACAATCTGACCCGATCCTCAAATGAAGTGAGCTTTTTTTTGGATAATTCCCGCTGCTGCAGCAGCTCATCGGCGATGTTCAGGGCAGCCAGAATGGCGATCTGGTGCAGGGGACGATTGGGCTTGGCCGTCTGAACTTCGTGCATCTTTTGATCGACATATTCGGCGATGCGCTGCACATACTCCACATTGGCGCTAACTTTGAGCGGATAATCCGTTCCAAAAATATTGACTCTGAGGATGTTTTTCTCATCAATCATGAAAGTAGGCCTGAATAGGCTCATCAAGCAGCTCAAGTCGCGTTGGAAACTCCGACTGTAACTTAGCGATTTTCAAAAGATTTCAACTCATCGAGCTTGAGCAGCATGTTCTGTACACGCTCGCGCAGGCGATCTTCGGTCTCCCGATACTTGATCAGCATCTCCTGCTCGGCGCGGCTGTTCTGTTCGTTGAATTGCTGACGCGTCTGGTCGAGCTCAAGACCCTGCTCGGCAAGACGTGTCTTCAAATCGCTGTTCTCCTGCTCTAACAACAAATTCTTCTTCTGCATTTCCGAAATTAGTCCGAGCGCATACTGGATGCGTTCTTCCAGAATATCCAAAATGTTTTTATCCACTTGAACCTCGTCCTAACGCGGCCGTAATACCGCTCCAAATTGCACGGATAGTTGTTTGAGGATATCGGCAACATCGCGCTCGACCTCCTCTACACCTAATGTACGCTCTTTAGAACAAAAATTCAATGAAAAAGCGACACTTTTTTTACCCTGCGGTACCTGCTCGCCCTGATAATAATCGAACAGATGGACACTTACGAGGTGCTCTCCACCCGCTTTGCGAATGGCCGCCACTACCTCTCCGACCGGCGTGTCGACATCGAGAAGGAGCGCGATATCAAAGGGCACGAGCGGGAATTTGGGAATCGCCTCAAAACGGCGTTTCGCCTGCCGATGCTTGTAAACCAGATCGAAATCAAGTAAAAAGCCGAAAACATCAGGCGTCTTGATTTTGAAAGACTGGACCAGTTCTTCATCGAGCCGGCCGAAGCTGCCGAGAAACGTTTTCTCCAGATAGAGGCCGGCGCTCTCCTGCCCCCAAAATGAACCAGGTGCCGTACCCAGGGTGATCTCTTTCAACCCCAGCGTATCGAGAAGAGCGAGTACGATCCCTTTAATATCATAGAAATCGAACCGGCGCGGCCGTGCGTACCACGTGGGCAGCCCGGTCTCCCCAACCAGCAGCGAAGCGATTTGTTTGGTCTCTACGATAGCCCCCTGGCGTCTCCATGCGGCGCTGCCAGTCTCAAATAAACGCAGATTGGGCATCTGCCGGTTGCGATTGTAGGCGGCATTGTGAAGCAGCGAGATGAGCAGATTGGTGCGAAAAACCGACCACTCCGTGCTGAGCGGGTTGAGCAGTTCCACCAGCGCACAGCCCTCCGGCAAAAAGGGCGCTGCAGCCTGTGGCGATACCATGCTGAGAGAAAGCGTCTCGCGCAGGCCGTAGCCGGCCAGGAGTTGACGCACCTGGTCGTGAAAGGTGACGCGGGGATTGGGCTCCTGGGACTGGTCGAGAAGCACCGTGCGGGCGAAGGGGATCCGGTCAAATCCGTATACGCGCGCGATCTCCTCGATGAGATCCACCGGCCGGGTGAGGTCTGGCCTGAAAGTCGGAATGGTACAGGAAAAACTGCCCGGCTTCTCCTCGACGCAGCCGATCTCCAGGCTGGTCAGGATGCTCACGATCTCCGCGGCGGAGAGCTCCGCGCCGATCAGGCGACTGATATGATCCAGGGAAAGAGTGATCACCGCAGGGGCGATCGCTGAAGGGTAGACATCCACGGCCTGCCCGACCACAGTGGCGCCGGCCAGTTCCTGCATGAGGAGGGCGGCCCGGTCGAGGGCATAAAGGGTTCCGTTGGGGTTGGCTCCGCGTTCGAAACGTTTGGAGGATTCGGTCGATATCGCCAGCCGTTTGCTCGATCTGCGGATACCGGTGGGTTCGAAATAGGCGCTCTCGAGAAAGAGGGTGCGTGTCTCCACCTCAACCTCAGAATTCAGGCCGCCCATGATACCCGCCAACGCGACCGGCCGGGTGCCATCGCAGATGAGACAGGTGTCGGCTTCGAGTAGATGTTCTTTTCCGTCCAGGGTGGTGAAATGTTCGCCAGCTATGGCACCGCGCACAATGATTTGCTGGCCTTCGATGCGGGCGGCATCGAAAGCGTGCAGGGGATGCCCGTTTTCGAGCATGCTGTAGTTGGTGATATCGACGATATTGTTGATCGCGCGCATGCCGGCGTGGTGCAGCCGGTAGGCCAACCAGAAAGGAGAGGGTGCGATGTGGACAGTTTCGAGATAGCGTCCGGAATAGCGCGGGCACAAAGCGGGAGTTTTAATGGTGACGGCGATTTTGGGCGCCGCGCCGTCGGCCGCTGCATCGATCCTGGCCGCAGGGATACGCAGGGGAGCACGCGTCGCCGCAGCGATCTCCCGCGCCAGCCCGATCACACTGAGACAATCGGGACGATTCGGCGTGATGAATACGTCGATGACATAATCGGTCTCACCCAGCCACTCAGCCAGATCCTGCCCGGGCCTGGCGTTCTCATCGAGGAGCATCAGCCCCTCACTGCGCTCGGTCAATCCCAGTTCCGCTTCGGAACAAAGCATCCCGCTGCTGGCGATGCCACGGATTTCACGCAGTTCGACAGTCATTCCTTCGCCAAGGCGGGCTCCCGGCAGGGCCAGGGGAACGAGCAGGCCTGCGCGGGCATTGGGAGCACCACAGACAACACTCAGCGTCTCTCCCCTGCCGGCATCCACCCGGCAGATTTGCAGTTTGTCAGCTCCGGGATGCGAAGCACATTCAAGAATCCGGCCGACGACGATGCCGCTGAAAGGACGCGCCACCTCCTCGATCGATTCAACCTCCAGACCCGACATGGTCAGGGTATGGGCCAATTCCTGCACAGAAAGGGAGATATCGACATATTCCTTGAGCCAGCTGAGGGTAACTTTCACTTTTCCGGTCCGGATATATTAGAATTGTTCGAGAAAACGCAGATCATTATCGAAGAGAATGCGGATATCATTGATCTGGTATTTCAGCAGGGTGATGCGCTCCACCCCCATGCCAAAGGCATAGCCGCTGTAGAGATCGGGATCATAATCGACGAAACCGAAGACGGCTGGATCGACCATACCGGCTCCGGAGATTTCGAGCCATCCGCTCTGTTTGCAGAAACGGCAGCCCTTGCCCTTGCAGAAAATGCAGGAAAAGTCATATTCAGCGCTCGGTTCGGTGAAGGGGAAAAAGCTGGGCCGGAACCGGACGCGAACCTGTTTGTCATCGAAAATCTTTTGGGCGAAAGCGAGCACGATGCCTTTAAGGTCAGCAAAAGAGATGCCGCGGTCGACGACCAGTCCCTCGACCTGGTGAAAGGTTGGAGAATGGGTGGCATCCGGGGTATCTTTTCTGAAGCAGCGGCCGGGTGCGATCATGCGTACAGGCGGTTTTTGCGCTTCCATTGTGCGGATTTGCACCGGAGAGGTATGGGTCCTGAGCACAAAGCCGCCATCAAGATAAAAGGAATCCTGCATGTCGCGCGAGGGGTGATACTCGGGGATATTGAGGGCCGTAAAGTTGTAGTATTCGCTTTCGATTTCCGGCCCCTCCTCAATACGAAAGCCCATGCCGGAGAAGATCTGCTTTATTTCATCCATAACTTGAAGCATCGGATGGAAGCCGCCGACAGATGGATATTTGGCCGGTAGGGTAGGATCGAACAGGGAAATCGCCTTGGGGCGGCGTTGGAAAGAGCGGCCGGCGTCCTCGCTTTTGGACTGCAGCTTTTCTTTCAGGCGGTTCAACTCCGCCCCCAGGTTCGGACGTTCATCTGCCTCCACCCTGCCGAGGAGGGCGAAGAGGGCTTGCAGTTTGCCTTTGCGGCCCAGGAATTCCACCTTGAGTTTGTCCAGTTCTGCTGGTGTTCCAGCCTCTGGCAAACGTTGATCAAATTCCTTTTCGAGGGCGGCGAGCTCCTGCGTCAGAAGGGACAGATTTTCACTCATTTTTATCAGGCCTTGACAGCGTTGACCAGTTGTTCAAAAGCCTGCAAATCATGGACAGCCAGTTCAGCGAGCATTTTGCGGTTGATATCGATCTCTTTCTGTTTGAGCCCGTTGATCAGGGAGGAGTAATTCATCCCGAACATGCGGGCGGCAGCGTTGATACGAACAATCCACAAACTACGAAACTCGCGTCTTCTGGCCCTACGGTCACGATAACTGTAGGTCATGCCCTTCTCTACGGTTTCGCGCGCGGAACGGTAGAGGCTGTGTTTGCCGCCGTAAAAGCCTTTGGCGGCCTTCAAGTATTTATTTCGACGGTGACGCGTGACGACCGGCGAATGTGATCTTGGCATACTACCTCCAACAGGAACAGTTCAGGATGATGGTTTAGGCGCTCAACATGCGCTTGATCCTGGGCGTATCCGCGGGGGTGACGATTGCGGGCTGGCGCAGGCTGCGTTTGCGTTTTTGCGACTTTTTGGTCAGGATGTGGCGTGCATAGTTTTTATTGCGCCGCACCTTGCCCGTTCCCGTGAGGCTAAAGCGCTTCTTAGCAGCACGGTTGCTTTTCATTTTGGGCATAAATGCTCACCTCATTTGGTTGTTTTGGCTGTTTACTTCTTGACGAAAAAGACCACCAGCTGGCCGCCTTCCATCACGGGGTCTTTTTCTGTTTTGGCGATATCCTGCAGCCCTTCGATAAAGCGCTCCAGAATTTTTCGGCCAAACTCCTGATGAATCATTTCGCGTCCTTTGAACTGTACGGAAGCGCGGACGCGGTCTCCTTCGAGGAGAAATTTGCGCGCGTGCTTCATCTTGAATTCAAAGTCGTGCTCTTCAATCTTCGGCCGCATACGGATCTCTTTGGTGGAGATGACGTGCTGTTTCTTGCGCGTCTCTTTCTCCTTTTTGGAAAGTTCGTATTTGAACTTGCCGAAATCCATGATCTTGCAGACCGGCGGGGCAGCATTGGGCGACACCTCAACCAGATCCAGTCCTGCGATCTCCGCCCTCCGCAGCGCATCGCTGCGACTTACAACACCTACCTGTTCGCCTTTTTCGTCGACCAGGCGGACGGAAGGAGCATCGATCAGCTCATTGACGCGAGTGAGTTTTTTCTTAATAGCCTGTCCTCCTCTAATGATTCTACGCTTTGGCTAGAACTTTTTCCTGAATTTCCGAAATCACAGCCGGGATTTCAGCCAATCCGCAATCCCCTTCGCGATGTTTACGGACGGAAACCTTGTTTTGTTCCGCCTCTTTTTGTCCGACAACAAGCATCACGGGGATCTTTTGGGTCTCTGCTTCGCGTATTTTATAACCAACCTTTTCGCTGCGATCATCCAGTTCGGCGCGGATGCCGGCGGCGATGAGTTGATCCATGATCTTTCTGGCATAGTCGTGCTGGTTCTCTGTGATCGGCAGCACCCGCACCTGAGTCGGAGCCAGCCAGAGCGGGAAAGCGCCGACATAGTGCTCGATCATCACGCCGAAGAAGCGTTCGAGCGAGCCGAGCAGGGCGCGATGGATCATGATCGGGCGGTGTTCCTTGCCATCCTGACCGACGTAGGTGAGGTCGAAGCGTTCGGGCTCATTAAAATCGACCTGGATCGTGCTGCACTGCCAGGTGCGGCCGATGGAGTCTCTGATCTTGATATCGATCTTGGGGCCGTAAAAGACCCCTTCGCCCGGATCGATCTGGTAGTTGAGGGCCGCCTTCTCCAGTCCGGCGCGCAGGGCGTCGGTGGCGCGCTCCCAGTTCTCGGGAGTGCCGACATAATGCTCGGGCCGGGTGGAGAGATAGATCTCGAACTCGGAAAAGCCGAAAGAGCGCAGGATGAAAAGAGTGAATTCGAGCAGCATGTCGATTTCGGCGTCGAGCTGATCTGGACGGCAAAAGTGGTGCGCATCATCCTGGGTGAAGCCGCGCACGCGCATCAGTCCGTGCAGAACACCCGAGCGCTCGTAGCGATAGACCGTGCCCAGCTCCGCCCAGCGGATGGGCAGGTCGCGGTAGCTGCGCGTCTGACTGCGGAAGATCTGGAGATGGAACGGGCAGTTCATCGGCTTGATCTGGTAGAGCTGCTCGTCCACCTCGGTCGGGGAGTACATATTCTCCTTGAAAAAACCGAGATGGCCGCTCGTATTCCAGAGATCGAGGCGCGCGATGTGGGGGGTATAGACGAACTCGTAACCGTTCTTGAGGTGCTCCTGGCGCCAGAACTCTTCCACTTTGTAGCGGATGAAGCCGCCCTTGGGGTGCCAGAGGATCAGCCCCGGCCCGATCTCATCGTTGATGCTGTAGAGATCCAGTTCGCGGCCGAGACGGCGGTGATCACGCTTCTTGGCCTCCTCGATGCGGAGCAGATAGTCGTCGAGCTGTGATTTTTTCGGGTAGGCTACGCCATAGATGCGCTGCAGCATTGGATTCTTTTCATCCCCGAGCCAGTAGGCGCCAGCCACGCTCAAAAGCTTGAAATAGCGCACATGGCCGGTGGAAGGCAGATGCGGTCCCCTGCACAGGTCAATGAAATCGCCGTCACGGTAGATGCTGGGCGGCTCGCCGAGGCGTTCGATCTGCTGAAGCTTGTAACCCTCCTTGAGCTCGCGGAAAAGGCGCAGGGCCTCGTCCTTGTCCATCTCCTCGCGGACAAAGGGATGGTCGGCCTTGACGATTTCAGCCATCTTTTCCTCGATGCGCTGCAGATCTTCGGGGGTAAAGCTGCTTTTAACATCGATATCGTAGTAAAAGCCTTCCTCGACCGGGGGACCGAAGGCGAACTGGGCCTCCGGGTAGAGTTGTTTTACTGCATGGGCCATGATATGGGCGGCACTATGCCAAAAGACATCCATCCCCTCGGGCGAATCGGCGGTCAGAAAAAGAATGCGGCCGCTCCTGGTCAGGGGGCGGGAGAGATCGAGTACTTCAGCGTCGAGTTTGGCTGCGATCGCCTCACGAGCGATCCTGCCGCCCAGTTCGGCGACCAGTTCGCTCGACTTGATGCCTTCAGGGTACTCCCTGGACCGTCCGTCGGGAAATGTCAAAGTGATCATGGCCAATCGGTGACCCTTTCCAAAAAGTGCTCTCCCTAAACAAGAAACCGCCCATGGTAGGCGGCATCGTTGCGAGGAGGTAATGGCGCTTGTAACTCGAAAGTGGGCGGTACTGGATTTGAACCAGTGACCCCTTGCATGTCAAGCAAGTACTCTAACCAGCTGAGCTAACCGCCCGTAAATCCTTGATCCTGCCGGGCCCTTAAAAAAAAGCGTTTCCCGAAGGCAACGCTGATCCTTGTACGTGGGACCCCTTTTCCCTTTGGGTGCCGAGGGCCGGAATCGAACCGGCACGGACTAAAAGCCCGAGGGATTTTAAGTCCCTTGCGTCTACCTATTCCGCCACCCCGGCTGGCAGCTTTTTTTTGGCGTTAGAGGCGGCGATCGGAATCGAACCGATGAATAGAGGTTTTGCAGACCTCCGCCTTAGCCACTTGGCTACGCCGCCAGGTGTTGAGCGGGAGACGGGACTTGAACCCGCGACCCCAACCTTGGCAAGGTTGTGTTCTACCACTGAACTACTCCCGCTTAAAGCCGAATAATATAAATATATTTCACAAGTTATGCAAGAGTTTTTTTATTGGAGTGGAAAAATGAGCGGTTTCTTCTTGTGCTGTTTGCATATTTTTATCATTGGCATCTGCAAAACAGCCTGATTGCGTCTACACTTGAATGAAGCCAGGAACGAAACCCGCAAAAACAAGGCCGTCTCGCCACCTGGAGTCACATCATCAGCGGGGGGATCATCAGTGATTGAAGAGTGTGAATGCAAACCAATTATACAGGAAGCCGATTACGAAAACCGCTATGAATGCCCAGCAAACCTTGATCATCTCCTGCGAAGCCTGCAGCGAAGTGCGCTATTTTAATGCCGCCAGCGATGATGAGGCCGCCGCCCTTTTCAGCACCTTCATCTGTAAAAATGGCTGCGACCGCTCCTACTACAGCTATATAACCATCGGACAGATTGCAATGGACGAACCGCTGCATCTGGCCGCCGGCGAAACCTCCCCCCTTCAGAAAAAAAACGCACTGCAGGGATAAAAAAAAGCCGCTGATTGCCAGCGGCTTTTTTTTAGTGGAGCTAAGGAGGATCGAACTCCTGACCTCTTGACTGCCAGTCAAGCGCTCTCCCAGCTGAGCTATAGCCCCATCTGTTACGGCAATTAAATTAACGAAAAAATCGCACATTGTCAATCTTTTTTATCTGGATTTTCCAGCATATCACGTGCAACCTGCAGCGCCTCACCGATCCTGTCGACCCGGCTGCCGCTGCCCTGGAGAAACAAGGCCTCTCCCCCGCCACGTCCCTCCACTATCTGCATGGCGGCGGAAAAGGCAGACCTGAGGTCGCAGCCCTCTCCGCTGGCCGCAAAAACCAGGGCAGCGCGCGATGCCGCACCGGCGAAGAGATAGATCCCCTCCCTCCTGCGTACGGCACTGGCGGCGAGCGCACGCACCAGCTCCAGATCACCCTCCGCGAAAAGATGGCTGACAACAGGCGCCTCCCCCGCTTCAGCACAAAGAGCCTCCAGGGTCAACTCCGCCAGCAGCCTGTTTTTCTGCTGCAGGGCCTTGCGAAGAGTCCTGTTTTCCTCCTGCAGCTTTTCCACACTGGCGCGTACACTCCCCGGATCCGTCGTTAGCAGCTGCATCAGCTCATCCAGCACCCGGCTGTAGTGCTGAATGAGGCGCCATGCGCGCCCACCGGCAGTGAAGGTGAATCGCGATCCCTGCCGGATGCGCTCGCGCCCGCTGATCTTGACCACCCCCACCTGACCTGTGCTGCTGACATGCGTGCCGCCGCATGGATCGAGGTCAAACTCTGCGATATCAATAAGACGAACGCTCCCCTCCACCTGGGGAGCCTTGCGCAGCTGCAGCTCCGCCGCCTCAGACTTGCTGACCAGGCGGCAGCCCACCGGGCGGTTCTCCCAGATGGTACGGTTGGCCAGGGTTTCGACCTCCTCGAGTTGCGCCGGGGTCACCTCAGCAGCATCAACTTCGATGGTGGACTCTTTTTCACCCAGATGGGCGGCCAGGGTCTTGATCCCGAGCGCTTGATAAAATGCTCCAGCCAGAAGGTGGAAACCGGTGTGCTGCTGCATAAAGTCGAATCGCCGCGGCCAGTCTAGGCGCCCGTGAACCTCCGCCGCCTCGAGAGGAGCGGCGAGAAGATGCCAGATTTCATCCTCCTCGATCAGGACATCCACAACCGCCACGTCGTTGAGAAAGCCGGTGTCGTGCATCTGTCCACCGGAAGTAGGATAAAAGAGCGTGCGATCCAGCACCAGCCCCGGCCGGCCTTCACGCTCCCCCCTTTTCACCACCCTGGCATCCATCTCCTGAAGGTAACTGTCCTGCTGATAGAGCTTTTCGGTCACACCTCTCTCCTGTGCAGTTGTAGTTTGCGTTGCAGCCTCTCCTTGCGATGCTGCAGTCTGGCCGCCCATTCACTGTGCTCTTTGCGATGGTGCAGCTCCCGCACGATTTCCAGCCTTCCCTCGGCGCGGGCGAGGATGGCGAGTGCGGCCTGAATATCGCCGGCTTTGTGCTCATGGTACTTGGCCAGTTCCTCGTAGGGTTCCATGCTGAATTCAGGCACCTGTTCGACCCACTTCGCCCAGATTTTTACTGCTTCAGCGTAACCGCCCCGGCGTTTGTACAGTCCGGCACTCTGCCGGGCCAGAGCGGTCCATCCTTCCGCCATGGGAGCCGCTAGGGCCTCCCTGCCGATGCGTTCGGCCTCGCCGTAGAGCTGCAGATCCGAGAGCGTCTTGACCACGGCGAGCAGATCCCGCGTCTGCAGCCCCTCCTGGTGTTCAAAACGCGCGGCAGCAGCAGCGGTAAGGCCGACCAAACTCAACAGATCCATAACATTATGCTGAAAAACAGGTTTCAGTGCGGCCAGGTCGCCGCTGCGTATGGCCTCGAAATAGAGCCCCGGGATGAGCGCGCCGGGGATGTCCTCTTCACGACGGATCTGAAGCAGCCGGGTCTCCACCTCGCCCAGCGTGTAGGAACTAAAGCCCTTGCAGAGGCGCCTGATCGCATGCAGGAGATCGAGATGGGGGATGGTCATGGCGCTGTACTCGATCCTGTTCATCACGCAGCGGCTGCGGAGGAGGGGGAGATCATAACTCTTGCCGTTGTAGCTCACCATCGCCTCCATGCCGGAGAACTCGTCGAGCAGATTGGCATAGAGGGCTTTCTCCGCGTCAGGATCGATGAGAAAGTACTGTTTGACCTCCACCGCCTCTGCCGTGCAGGCGGCGATGCCGACCAGAAAGGCGTAGGTCCCGGCTCCACCGGAGAGACCGGTGGTTTCGGTGTCGATGAAGAGCAGTTTTTGGGGATGGACCACCCCCAGGGCCGGATTTTTCCCGACCAGGAGCAGTTGTCTCGGTTCAAGCCGAAGAAAATCCTCGAGCCGGTACATGGGTATCTGCCCGGCCGTGAACCGCTTGCGCCTGAGCCAGAGGGTGCCATGGGAGGTCTCTTCGCACTGCAGCCCCACCTCCTCATGACCCTGCAACGGCAGCCGTTCCTGCACCACAGACGGCGCGTCTGTCTGGCAGCGCTGCATCGCGGCGAGTTTCTCTCTGATCGACAGCATGGGCTTTTCACCGCGCAATCATGGCTTGCAGCACCTTCACTGCGTGGAGTTTGCCGGTCTCGCCGACCTCCAGGGCAGGTCCCGAGCAGGAGGGGCAGCCATTCTGACAGCCGCAGCTCTGCACCAGTTCCATGCCGGCGCGGGCCACCTCCTCGTAAATCTGGAAAAGTTTTGCACTGTGGCCGACGCCGCCGGGATAGCGCTCCCAGATGAAAATCGAGGGCTTGTGCCAGAGGGTGGCGCGCATCATGGGCAGGACCGCGATATCGCCAGGATCGCTCATAATGAAAAGCGGGGCGATATGACCGAGCACATTGGCGGCGGCCTTGAGGCCGTCACTGAACTCCTGCTGGGGGATGCCCAATTCTTCATGAATGGTCTCCGCAAAGGCATACCAGAAAGCCGCGGTGTGCATGGTCGATTCGGGCAGATTGATCTTGCCCCAGCCGATATTTTCATGGGTGCCGAATTTGATCTTTTTGTACATCGTCGCCACGCTGGTGACCGAAACCTCGCCATAGCCGGCCATCTGGCCGCCGATGGTTTTCTCCTCGATGATATCCAGCACCCGCAGATCGCTTTTTAGCTGAGCATCGGTATAATGATCGACGGCGACCTCGTGGACGTAGGCCTTGCGCCGTTCCCAGTCAAGTTTGTCGACATGGTACTGCCGGCTGCCGTGCATGTAGATAGCCTCGTCGTGAACCATGAGCGGGGCGGCGAAGAGATCGATTTCGCCGATGACCCGTTCCTGGGGGGTGGTTTTGTCGATGATGACCACATTCTCTTCCGCAGCGCTGCGCAGGCTGATCGCCTCAGCCGGGTAGACCTCGGCCATCCAGTGCCACCGTTCGGCGGCCTTGTGGACGACCCGGTTTTCGTCAAGATAGGCGAGGATCTCCTGGGTTGAATCGACGCCCTCTCCCCCATCCCAGCGGCTGCCAAAGCGTTCATCGAAGGCGAAGGGCAGCTCAAAAGCGGCGCATTTGATATGGCTGAGCAGCACGATGAGGTTGTCCGGGTTGATGATGCCGGCTTCCGGGCTCTGCTCGAAAAGATATTCCGGATGCTGGATGATGAACTGGTCCAGCGGCGCGCTCGAGGCCACGAGCACGGCCATGGCCGCATCGCTGCGCCGGCCTGCGCGCCCCGCTTGCTGCCAGGCGCTGGCGATGGTGCCGGGATAGCCGGCCATGATGCAAACCTGAAGCTGGCCGATATCGATGCCGAGTTCAAGAGCATTGGTGCTCACTACGCCGAGAATTTCACCGCTGCGCAAGCCGTGTTCGATCTCGCGCCGTTCGAGGGGCAGATACCCGCCACGGTAGCCGCGGACCAGTTCCTCCGGTTTCTTGATGCGTCGCATGAACTCTTTGAGATAAGTGAGCAGGATTTCGACACGCATGCGGCTGCGGGCGAAAACGATCGTCTGCACGTCATGGCCGAGGAATTTGCCGGCGACTTTTTGCGCCTCCATGGTGCAGGAGCGGCGGATGCCCAATTCGCGATTTACGACCGGCGGATTGTAAAAGATGAAATGCTTGCGTCCGCGCGGCGCCCCGTTATCATCCACCAGCTGCAGCGGTTCACCGGTGAGATGGCGGGCAAATTCGGCTGGGTTGGCGATGGTGGCCGAGCAGCAGATGAACTGCGGGTGAGAGCCGTAAAAGGCGCAGACCCGCTTGAGGCGGCGCAGGACATTGGCGAAATGGCTGCCGAAGACTCCGCGGTAGTTGTGGATTTCATCAATGACGATATAACGGAGATTCTCGAAGAGCTTGACCCAAAGCGTATGATGCGGCAGAATGCCGGTGTGGAGCATGTCCGGATTAGTGACGACGATATGTCCGGAGGTGCGGATCGCCTTGCGCGCGGTCACGGGGGTGTCGCCATCAAAGGTGTAGCTGCGGATATCGAAATCGATCTCCGAGCCGAGCAGGGCAATGAGGGCGTGCAGCTCCGCCACCTGATCCTGGGAAAGGGCTTTGGTCGGAAAGAGATAGAGAGCTCGGGCTTCGCGGGTTTTGAGCACTGCATCCAGAACAGGGATGTTGTAGCAGAGGGTCTTGCCGGAAGCGGTGGGCGTTACCACCACGGTGTTGTCGCCGTTGAGAAGATGACCGATGGCCTGGGCCTGGTGGCTGTAGAGTCGGCTGATGCCGTGTTGATGCAAAGCCGAGATCAGGCGCGCATCCAGTGAGGATGGAAAGGGTTGATATCGGGCCGCCTGGGGCTCGAGCTCTTTCCAGAGCGTGACATTGCGGAGAAAATCGTCATCCCGCTTGAGCACATCTATGATCTGATCCATGTTCATAGTAGATTATCCGTCACAGTGAAAACGCGATCCCGATCGCCGCCCACACGCCTTCATACCCGTCTGGTGCTGCCCCCCTCATTTCCGCACCTGTGCATAGGCCTCGCCATAACTGCTGGCGTTTTTCTGCCAGGAAAAATTCGCCGCCGCGGCAAAACCCTGCCGGACCATCTCGTAGTAACCTTCGGGGTGTTCGGCGAAGAGCACGGCGGCTTGCCGCAAGGTGGCCTCCAGCGCGTCCACCATATCCAGGACCCACGGATTGGTCTTGCGCCATTGTACGATGGCGGCCGCCTCGGCAAAGGCGCGGATCCGGTCGATGGTATAATGATCGGACAGCTCCCTGAACAGAAAACCATTAACGCCATTTGTTATCTGATCCGCTAATCCTCCCGTATTACGGGCAATTACCACAGTTCCATTCACCATATACTCAATGGCGGCGCCAAACGGTTCATAGATGGAGGGCATGAGTCCATAGGTGCTGCCGCTTTGCAGTGCCTGATACCCTTGTTGCATACGGATTGGAAAAACAGTCACATTGCCATCGTATTTGGCGGCGACCTGATAAAAGTAGTCGAGATCGGTGTTCCTGGTGGCCAGGGGTGTGAGAATGACTTTAATTTCATCGATAGAAAAACGCTCGATAGCCTGCAGAAGAAGGTCGTAACCCTTTTGGCCTGGATCGAGGCGGCCGCTCATGACCAGAATGGGGATGGTGTCGGGGAGAGCGGTGATCGAGCCCCCCTGCCAGGTGAGGCGGCCGAAGCGCTGCGGCGGGGTATACTCCGCCAGCACCTGCAGCAGTTCGGCGCGTTTGGCCTTTTTGCGAGCGGCGAACTCTTTGAGCGTATGTTTTTGCCGTTTGGGAAAGTCGGTTGAAAAGGGCAGAAAGGGCCCATTATTGATGCCGTAAACGCCGCCGCGCTGAAATATCGACTGCAGGTGCGGGGCAAAGTGGTCGGTGTGAATGGGGTCCCGGGTGAATTCATGGGCAAAATTTTCACTCACCGTGGTGATCGGGCCGTCTGCGAGCTGCAGACCGATCTGCCAGGCGGTGGCACCCCCGGAGAGCATGTGGTCGATCCGCGACTGGCGGGCAGCGCCGGCGGTCTGCTTAAGTTCATCTACGGAAAAATAGCTGTCGAAAGGATTGTGCAGGGTATGGATAACTGCGCAGGAGTGGAGCCGGTCATCAATCATCGCTTCCTTGACCGTAAGCGAGAGCAGGGCGGTCTGCCATTCCTGGGCATGAATGACGGTGCCGGCGGAGAAACCCAGAGCGGCCAGAGCGGCGGGCACGGCCTTGCAATAAAAGAGGCTGTTGGTGCGGATAGCCTGATCATTGGCGCCCATATCTTCCGGATGGTAGAGATAGGGGTCTTTGAGCGGATTGTCGGCCGTAAAAAAGCCCTCCGCCCGCAGGAAATATTCAGTTACCTCGCCGGGAGCGGGCTCATTATAGGGTACCGTGCAGGACCAGATCTCGACCTCGATCTGCCTTTGACCGAATATAATGCTGGTTTTTTTGCCGGTATTCTGCAGCGGCGCCGCCGCCATGATGCCGGGATAGAAGGGCGAAATGAGGGCGCTCTTTTTAAATCCATTGACCTGCTGAAGCCAGGGCAGGGTGTTGACCGTGACGGCCGCAAGTCCGCCGGACCTGGCGAAGCGGTTCTCAAAGGAGGCGAAGACGATCTGTTCAAAGGCCATCCCTGTCAGCCTGCTGTGAATCCGCTCCGTCTCCTGGGCGGTGAAAAAGAGCCCCATCAGAGACCAGTCCTTGCGCCAGCTGTCAAATCGTGCCATCTCCACTTCTCCTCTGTCAGAGTGCTTTCCGTTGTTGCTCTCCAATTTAAGCATTTTTTCACAATATGCAAAAAAATTGATAGAGGGCCCATTTTTACTTAAACGGATGAATTTTACACTTTTTTTTGCTTGCAGATTGCTCCTTTAACTGCTATATTCCTGTGCTTCTAACCTGGTTCGTTGCCCATTCGCTTTTGACCATTAGATCAATTCGTTATCGGTTGCACTTTACGCATAAGGAAAATCTATTGGCCCAACTCTTCAAGCGCTGGACGAACAAGATCCCGATAGCACTCCTGCTCGGGATTATTCTGCTGGTCGCAGGCGCGATCGGCTTTATCTCTTTTTTCGGCTCGCCCCGGTATACCGATGTCGGCTACCGGCCTCAGCAGCCTCTCCCCTTCAGCCATGCGCTGCATGCCGGCGATCTCGCCATGGATTGCCGCTACTGCCACCATGCGATCGAGTCCGCTTCCCACGCCAATCTGCCATCGACGCAGACCTGCATGAACTGCCATACGCTCATTCTGCCTCAAAGCAGCCGGCTGATGCCGGTGCGTGAAAGCTGGAGTGCCCAGCGGCCCATTCCCTGGACGAACGTCCATTTGCTGCCCGACTATGCCTACTTTAACCACAGCGCCCATCTCGATGCGGGCGTGGGATGCTTCAGCTGCCATGGCAATATCGCCGGAATGGCAGTGGTGGCCCAAAGCCAACCTCTCAGCATGGGATGGTGTCTAGACTGTCATCGCCATCCGGAGCCGAACCTGCGGCCTGCGACGGAGATTACTTCCACGACCTGGCAGCCCGATGCCGGCCATACCCGTTTTGCCGCCGACCTGCGTAGCCGGAAAAACCTGAATCCGCCTCAAGACTGTTCGGGGTGTCATCGATGAAAAAGCTGGATTATACCTTGCCGGCGGATATGCCCAGCCGCCGCCGGTTTCTCTCCCTGATGAGCGCATCACTCGCCCTGGCCGGCCTTTCTTCCTGCCGGAAACCCGTCGAGAAGATCCTCCCATACGTCAAGGGTGTCGAAGAGAGCATACCGGGCATTCCGGTGCCCTTTGCAACCACCATGCCTCTGGGGCTTGATCCGGCAGGAGTGCTGGTCTCCACCTTTGACGGCCGTCCCACCAAGATCGAGGGCCTTCCCGGCCATCCCGCCTCCCTCGGAGCCTCCGATATTTATATGCAGGCCGCCATTCTCAACCTCTATGACCAGGACCGTTCGCGCATCGTCCTGCATGAGGGGAAAAAATCCGGTTGGGATGCTTTTACAGCCGCATGGCGGGAGCAGCTGCCGCTGCTGCAGGGCCGCCAGGGTGAAGGGCTGGCTGTGCTGGCCGAATCGGCCTCATCGCCGACTTTCCGGCGGCTGCAAAAGGAGATGTTGGCGCTTTTTCCCCGCATGAAGTGGGTCAATTATGATTCAGTCAGCGATGAGACGTGCCTCTCCGCCGCCCGCATCGCCTGCGGGGTCGATGCCCGTCCCCTTGTTCTGCTCGACAAGGCGGAGGTCATCCTCGCGCTCGATGCTGATCTTCTCTACAGCGAGAGTGGTCATCTTCGTCATGCCCGTGCCTTCGCCGCCGGACGCACGCTGGCAGCTCCTGAAGCTGGCATGAACCGTCTCTATGTGGTCGAACCCGGCATGACCCTGACCGGGGGTGCAGCGGATCACCGTTTTCGGCTCGAGGCCGCGCGGATTGCGCCCTGGGCCTGGGCGCTGGCGGCGGAACTGGGCCGCCTTGGCCTGAGCGCCTTTGCAGGATTTACCTCAGCCGCTCCGCTGAGCGAAGCCGGCCAGCGCTGGGTCAAGGCGGTGGCGAAGGATCTGATGACGCATCGCGGCCGGAGCGTTCTCACGGCCGGACGGCGGCAGCCGGTCGAACTTCACCTCCTGCTTTTCGCTATTAATCTGGAACTGGGGAACGTCGGCAGCACCCTTCTCTTCGCGCCGATGGAGCACGTCCTTCCCTCCAGCGTGGCGGGATTGAAGTCGCTCACCGGCGAGATGGCAGCCGGCCGGATCAGCCATCTGGCCATGCTCGGTGGCAATCCGCTTTATACGGCTCCTGCCGACCTCGATTTCGCCGGCGCGCTCGCAAAGACCGGCTTTACGCTTCATCTCAGCGACCGGGCAGATGAAACCTCGGCGCACGTCGTCTGGCATCTGCCGGAGAGCCATTTTCTCGAGCAGTGGGGCGACGCTGCGAGCGCCGAGGGTCGGCTGAGCGCCCTCCAACCCATGATCGAGCCTCTCTTCGGCGGCCGCAGCGC
>JAKQKF010000264.1 GCA_029560815.1 bacterium | reverse complement strand
CGACCAGTCGCTGATCTACTACCTCGCCTTTGATCTGCGCGACGGGCACCCCCAGGGCGTATCGATGCTCAACAGCCTGCCGGCGGTGGTCAAGACCATCATGCGCATCCAGAACGCCATTGATTCCACCGCCTGGCGCATCGGGGATCCGACATTTCTGATCCTGCAGATGGCCGGCGACGGGCAGAGCGGTGATGATCTGAAGACCGATCTTGGAGAAAAGGCGTCAGACCTGCAGGAGACGATGCTCACCAGAAAAGCAGGTGGTCTCATGGATCTTGGATTCGGGTATGCCCCCAATGGAAAGCTGGAGGTAAAGGTCCTTGGCGGAGATGCAACATTGCCGGATCTGACCGTGCCGACCAAAATCACGATGGAACAGATCGTCGCACGTACCGGACTGCCGCCATTTATGTTCGGGCTGTCCTGGTCGACGACCGAGCGGATGGCCAAGGAGCAGTCAGACATGCTGACATCGGAGGTATGGACGCGCCGATCGAGGCTGGATCCCATCATCGAGCGGGTATTCACAACCGCACTGCTCCTGAATGGCCTGAACGGTGTCAAGTGGCAACATGAATGGGATCCGGTCAACCTCCAGGATGATGAAGAAACCGCCCGGGCCCGGCTGCAGAACGCCACTGCACAGCAAAAAGAGATTGATGCCCGCATCGCCCTCCTGGACGCCGGCCTGATCACTCCGGATGCCTTTGTAGAATACCTGGTTGTCAATGGGATTGAGTCCGAGGAATCGGTCAAGGCCGCCGGCGGGGTGGAGGCGATCACAAAGAGCTATCAGGATGCCAAGGGCACCCGCATTGCAGTTATGCTCTCGAGGTCTGCGTGATCACCTTGACCGTCGATGAAGCGCTCCGCAATGAGTGTATCCTGCGGGGCCTGCAAGCCCCACAGGATGACCTTTGTGGCTGCGGCGACGCCCACCAACTGCACAGGACCAAGGGGCCTTCAGTCAACGAGCTCCTGTTTGCCTCCCGCAAGCACCGCAACCCGGCGATGGCCAAGGTCCACCGGGATTTCTTCAAGGCCCTGATGGACCGCACAACCAAGGCAGAGGTTGAGATGCTGCATGTTTTGGGGCTGCCGTCGATCGAGGAGGTGCGCAGGGCGATTGTAACAGGATCACAACCTGAGAGCGGACAGCCGTTTCAGTATCATGACACCATGTATCTTCGCCTCCTGGCTGTGGTGAAAGACTGGCTGGAGGACATCCTGTCCCCAGAGTACGCCGTAACCGGCAAGGGCCTCACTGATGGCATAGACTGGACCACCATCAAGTGGATCGTCATCCGCTTTATGGCTATGGCTTTTAATGTGGAGGCCCGCGATCAATACGACAAAATGCGGGACATTGCCGGCGAGAACGCAATCCTGACCATGGTCATGGCCGACCCGAACCGTGACTATTTCAAGGCCATGATAGCTGAGGGCGGCAAGCGCATCACCACAGAGATTGCCGTCAACCGCCTGAACAAGGTCAGGGACATGCTCATCGATATGAGCTACAATGGGCGCTGGCCCATTGAGGTGGGCCGCAAGCTGCATGATATCATCGGAGAGGGGGCGGCATGGTACTGGCAGCGCATAGCCCGCTCTGAGGCAACATTGGCCGCCGGCCTCGCCTTTGACAAGATGGCAGCCGAGAACGGCACCAACTTTGAGGAGTGGAGCGCGGGAACCGGCTGTTGTATCATCTGCGCCTGGCTTGACGGCAAGGTCTG
The DNA here is from genome assembly GCA_029560815.1 of bacterium. Next base: position 387 of record JAKQKF010000264.1, on the reverse strand, counting down.
GCGCCGCGGCGAAGGCCCCCATCCGGTATCGGACACCCATCCGCATTGCATGTGCGCGCGAATTGCCACCTATGCCCGCGGTGGGACCCATGGCCGCCTTGAGCCACGGTATGACAGGCCATCGCCCTATGATCAGCCGTGGAGCAAGGAAGAGCTGGACCAAATGAGAGAGCAGTTGCAGCCAACCAGGGGCGGGCAGTTCCCGATGCCGCCAAAGGAGGAGTGATGCTTTGTATCGGAACCGGATGGTGCGCGCAGGGAGAGGGGCACAACAGGGATTAACATGAAACAGACTTATATAAAACTTGGCGAGCGATGGGTAAAGGGCAAAAAATGCCCCTGCGGGAAGATGTTTACTGAAGAACCCCTGCATCATTATGACTATGC
>JAKQKF010000253.1 GCA_029560815.1 bacterium | reverse complement strand
CTGGGGCGACATCGAAAGCAGCTTCTCTTCGAGCTGGGGATAGGCCTCGAGCAGGGCGCTCAGCCTGGTCTCGGGGGTGATGGTCAACTCCATGATTTTCTCCTTTTTTAAAAAAAGGGGCGGCAGAACGGCCGCCCTCTCATCTGTCGAATCCGGCGGACCGGCGTGCACCGGCCCGCGCTCTGTCAGCTGTAGGAAAGCAGGCGCTGATTGCCGCTCAGCTTTTTCTTTGCGGTGAGATCCTGGGTCACCTCGAGGGTGCCGAGGTACTTTCCTGCGGCGTCGCGCAGGGCGAAGTACTCGATGTGGATGAATTTGTCGCCCATCGTGATCCAGAAGGGGGCGCGGTTCTGCCGGCCGGCGCGAAAGTCGTCGAGAATCTTCTGGACAATATGCATGGAGGAGGGGGGATGGCAGAGCTGCACCTTGCGGCCGATGACGGCGAGGTTGCGCTCAAAGATGCGCTCGCTGCCCGCGGAGTAATAGCGCACTGTGTCCTCCGCATCGACAAAGGTGATATCGAAAGGAAGATTATCGAGCACCGCGGTGAGCTCCTCGACGCTGAAGCTGCCGGTCGGGAGCGTGATGCGGCCGGAGGGGCCGGCCTCTTCGGGCCGAGCCGAAGCGGGGGCGGCCTCTTCCGAGGGGGTCCAGACCGCGGTCGGGGCATAGAGACAGTAGCCGATATCGGCGGAGCCGGCGAGGATGGCCGCCCACTCCGCTTCGGTGAGGGTGTCCAGGCACATCGGGAAGAGGATCTCCTCCTCCTTGTAAATCATCTCCTCGATGGCGTCGGCGGCGGGATGCAGCAGCAGGTCGATGGCGCCGGTGAGGGAGGCCTGGTCGGCCCCGGTCAGGGTGCGCAGGGCCTCGAGGGCGGCCTTGAGCATCCCGCGCGCCTCGTCGTGCTTGCCCCACATCACCGTCGGCGGACCGGTGATCCCTTTCTTCTCCAGAAGCGGAAAGAGGAGGTACTCCTTGCGGCGGTAGTGCTTGTCCACATCCATCAGGGCGTTGAAATGGCCGGTGATCTCATAGACCAGCTCGCTGCTGAAGCCGGTGCGGGCTTTGGCGAAGAGCGCCTCGAGGGCCGCAATCTCGAGCTGCAGAGCGCGGTTCTCCTGGATGAAGGTGTGCACGGGATGGCCGTCCGGAGCGGTGCGGGCGTTGCTGTGGTCGATCTTGCCCTTGAGCACGGCGCCGTGGATGTCACAAAGCTTGAGCACCTCCTCGGTCGGCAGCCCCTCCGAGATCAACTCCTGCTCCACCGCCACCACATCTTCATAGGGCACCTGGCCCATCAGCTCGGCCAGCTGTTTGCGCACCGCCTCGGGAGCGGTGCCCTTGTGCAGCTGCAGGATCATATGTTTGAGCAGATCCTTGCGCTTGCGGTCATTGTCGATCAGTTCACTCATGGTTTACTCCTTTATTATTATTGTTCATTTATTGTCAGCGGGTTGAGATGCCGGTCCGGAATCCGGTCCGGTCTGGCGGACGGCCGGCGGCGGAGTGCGGCCGCGGAAGTGGTTGTACTCGGGACTCTCGATGTTGCGGATATGGTGGCGGTACTCCGCCGGGGTGATGCTGCTGTGCCAGCGGTCGAAGAGCCGTCCGGCGCCGATACCAACGGCGAAGAGCAGGATCAGAAAGAGCGGATAGAGCCGTCGCGGCAGTACGCCCCGGGTCGGGGTGACTGAAAAACTCAGGGTATCCTTGACCGGACAGGCGTCGACGCAGCGCAGGCAGGCGTTGCATTCGTCCGAGCGCACGCTGACAGCCTTGTCGACCTTGATATTGGCCGGACAGACCCGGGTGCACTTGCCGCAGTCGATGCAGCTCTCCGCATTGCGGCGCACCTTGAGGGGGCTCAGCCAGCCGAGAATGCCGAGCAGCGC